>CAYZXG010000016.1:0-15071 GCA_964482365.1 uncultured Candidatus Saccharibacteria bacterium
GTTGCCGAGTGGAAGATGGATGAGAATCAGGGAAGTACGGTAAATGATACAAGTGGGAATAGTAACCATGGGGCGATTACAGGGGCGACGTGGAACGATGCAGGGTGCAAAGAGGGGAGTTGTTTAGGGGGCTTCGATGACACAAGTGGATATGTGGATGCGGGAAACGGCACGAGTCTAAATATTACCGATGCAATTACACTTGAGGCATGGTTTAAAAGTGGTAACACAACTTCTACAACCAATACTATTATTGGAAGGCTAAATTGGGCTGATTGGATTTGGCTAAACTACAATGGATCAACGCAATTAATCCAGGCAAATATTGAAGGTATTATTGGATACAACAGTTTTTACACAGGCGTACCTCTAAATGAGTGGAATCATGTCTCGGTTACTTATGATAAAACAGCTGGAGCAAATAATTTGAGGTTATATTTAAATGGCGTTTTGAAGACCAGCAACACGAGTACTTCAAGCATTTGATCTCCATCTGGCAATCTATTTATCGGTAAAGCTGGTACAAATGGGTACTACATGGACGGTCTCATCGATTCCGTCAAAATCTATAACTACGCCCGTACTCCTGCTCAGATTGCGTGGGATTACAACAAAGGCGCGCCTGTGGCTCATTATCAATTTGATGAGTGCGAAGGCTCCACAGCCTACGATGCAAGCGGTAACGGCAACAACGGCACAATCACCATAGGCGCAACAGGAACCCAAGCATCCGCCGGAAACTGCGAAAGTGGGGATACGGCTGATGCGTGGAATAACGGCGCGAGTGGCAAGTGGAATTCGAGCATGAGCTTTGATGGGGTGGATGATTATGTGAGTGTTACGGATCCAAGTGATGGGAGTTTGGACTTTGGAACATCAGATTTTAGTATTTCCACGTGGATTAAGATATCTGAGGTTAGTGGACATTTGATTCAAAAATACCAGGATAACAACATTAACTATGAGTTATATGTAAGTTCTAACGGTTCGGTGAATTTAAGAACTTGGACTGCCGGTACTTTGCGAGATTATGTATATTCAAATGCTAGTGTTATAACACAAGGTACTTGGTATCATGTTGTGGTTGTTGCCTCTAGAGGTACAGCGACAACAATGTATGTTGATGGAAAGAATGTGACGTCAACACAGGGTACAACAACTGTAGATCTCAGCAACAGTGGTGCTTTGAACATGATGTGGAATAAACTTGGTACAGATGATAAAACTTCCGGCCAGATAGACGACGTTAGAATCTACAACTACGCCCTCACGGCGGAGCAGGTGAAGAACTTGTACAACAATAATTCCGCAATACGGTTTGAATAACGGGCGTTATATGTATAACCCCCCCACACGCGGGTCGCCACAGTGGGCGACCCCTACGGGGTGGGTTTGTATCTGTAGGGGCGTGGTCGTGACCCGCCCGGTGTTTTTCGTAGGGGCGTATTGCATACGCTCGCATGTGTGGGGACCGTTGGGGGGCGGGTCGCCACAGTGGGCGACCCCTACGGGATGGGTTTGTATCTGTAGGGGCGTGGTCGTGACCCGCCCGGTATATCGTATAATGTTTGTGGTGGAGGACAATTTACCAAACAGAAAACATATACGTTTAGAAACGTGGGATTATTCCAACCCGTGGTGGTATTTTGTAACGATATGTACGGAACATATGCGGCATATGTTCGGAACGGTTTCCGTAGGGGTGGGGTCACCCCACCCGGTAATGGAATTAAACGATTTCGGCAATATCGTTAATAATTGGTGGTACGAAATCCCAAACCATTTCAATAATGTTACGTTGGATGAATGGCAAATAATGCCAAATCATGTTCATGGAATAATTCAAATAAATTCAAATCACGGGCGCGGAAACCACGCCCCTACTACATTGGGGCAAATTGTCGGATATTACAAATACCAGTCAACCAAACAGTTCAACGCGATTGTAGGGGCGGGGTCATCCCGCCCGAATCCCAAAATGTGGCAACGGGGGTATTATGACCGCGTAATCAGAAACGACCGTGAATTGGATAGGATTAGAACATATATTAGAACCAACCCCCAAAATTGGTTGGATGATGAATATTTTTAAATGATAGGACATACGGGTCGCCACAATGGGTTAATGGTTTCGTAGGGGCGGGGTTATCCCGCCCGTTATCTGCGGGCAAAAAAATGAAGCCCACGTCCTTGGTAGAACGTGGGCTTCGGTGTGGGTCTCCTATGCGGGAATCACTACGGGACCTAGATCAATGCAAGTCCCATAGAGATCATTCCAATCACCCCGCCTAGAAGGTGAGCAACGAGGAAGAGGAGGAACGTGTTTATGTCCTCCTCATTCTTTTGTTTATTGGCGCCGTGGATCATGATGCACGCCATGACCACCACGCTAAAGTAAAGACTTGTTAAGATGACGAAAAGGTCTTTACTCATCCAGGTGAGATAATGGCTATTGGGCTCTAGATAAGCGACCGCAATAGCTCCATAGATCACCCCAACCACGAGCAGAAAGGGCGATACGATTGCTCGGAACAGACTCGTCCCGTGGCTGACCGGGGTGTCATCATAAATCGATTTTGTCACAGTTTTCTCCTTTTAGTGATAGTTTTTTAGAATTCTTGCAGAATATATTTCCCTGCAAGAATTCCCAGGCCTGCGCCGCCGGCAAATGCAGTGCTCGCGATCGCGATGACGGCAAAATGCACAGTCTTAATAATTCCAAGGGCGGGCGCAAAAACTTCGCCCAAACCCTTGCCAGAAAGCATCCCCGCAATGTCGAAGATGCCGACGTCCAACAGCGCAGTATCCGTCGGGACTGCAAACCCGATGATCAGGTAGGCGACTTCCCACCCGATCCAGCATCCCAAGAGGAATGCCGAGATGGCAGCTAGCCATTTTGTTTCATTTGACATGTTTTTCCCTCCCTTTGGGCGTGGGTTTTGAATTTGAAAAGCGCGAATTGACTGCGACAACCATACCACACTTGTCCCATAGTGTCAAGTTAATCTTCATTACCTTGAGGCCAACACTGCCTCTAAAGCTGATAAAAAGATGGGATCCATAAGTACCATCAGCGTGGTGCTCAAAACTACCAGTAGAGCTGTTCCAACAGCAACAATGACCATTGTTTTTACACCCGAAAATTTTTGGTTTTCAATCGTGATGATTGCAATTGAGAACAGCACAATTGCAAGAAAAACAGTCATTACTGTTGCATAAAGGTACTCAATGTGGCTGGCGAGGCTTGTCATTCCCTCGACCGTGTACATCATATATACGGTCATTACACCTAGGAGAAAAAACAGCATTACTTCAATCAAAACTTGTATACGACTTCTTGCCATCGGCATGATTGGTTCCTTGTGTGAATATAATTTTTAAATTTGCGAACAATGCGAAAGGAGTAGATTGTACCATTTGGTCTGATAAAACAAGGTTGAGTTTGTTGTAAATAACATCGCAAGTAAAAGAAGATTGTAGTTTGTTTACAAACTACTCAGAATTGCTACTGCAATTCATGGTGCCGAGGGGGGGACTTGAACCCCCACGCTTTTTAGGGCACGGGATTTTGAGTCCCGCGTGTCTGCCAATTCCACCACCCCGGCATGTGCACAGTTATTATACCGTACACAGCTCAGGGCGGTGCGGAACAAACATCCAGTGTTTGGTTTGTTTTTGTGAAGGGTTGTTTTGGGTGTTAATTCCAGGTTTCGGGATTGCAACTCCCAGCTGTCCAATCATCTCTGTTATAATCTTCTAAATGCCTGAGTATCAAAAAACTACCCTTCCCAATGGGCTTCGCATTCTTTCTATTCCAAAACAAGAGTCTCCATCTACAACCGTAATGGTTCTTGTAGGTGTTGGATCAAGGTTTGAAACTGAAGATCAGTCGGGGATTGCGCATTTTATTGAGCATAATGTGTTTAAAGGAACCACAACGCGCACAAAACCCAATCAAGTCTCGTTTGATATTGAATCTATCGGCGGAGACTCAAACGCCGGAACCGGCAACGAATTTACCTATTACTGGGCAAAATCTGCGGCACCTCTTGCACCAAAAATTTTAGATGTAATGTTAGATATCTCGCTTAACATGACGTTTCCACAAAAAGATTTAGAGATCGAGCGGGGGAATGTGATCGAAGAGATCAATATGTACGAAGATAATCCTATGCGAAAGGTCATGGTTGATTATATCGATCTTGTGTGGAATGGACACCCACTCGGTAGAAAAATTAGCGGCACAAAAGAAACAGTTTCGGCTTTTACAAGGGACGATATGGTTAACTTTGTGCATCAAAACTACACAATGGATAAAACGGTGGTTGTTATTTCAGGCGGTGGCGATCATAAAGCGTTAGTTGATCAGGTCGTAAACGCATATCAAGATGTTTCATCGCAAAAAGGTCCAACGGCAATGTTGTATCAAGATGTGCAAGATAAAGGTTTGGTTAACGTGGTACACAAAGAGCTTGAACAATCCCATCTGTGTATGGGTTTTCGTACGTTTGGACGGCATGATGAGCGTTCGTATGTTTTAGATGTTGCCAATGCAATTTTGGGAGAGGGGATGAGCAGTCGGTTATTTTTTAAGGTACGTGAAGAGCTTGGTCTTGCATATTACATCGGTTCATCCATATGGGATTTTGACGAAACAGGGTTGTGGTTTGTGCGCGCTGGTGTTGACAATAAACGCGTTGATGAAGCACTGAGTGCAATCACTGCTGAGTTTATTAAGCTTGCACGCAACAAGGTAACCAATGATGAGATTAATCGCGCAAAAGAATTCATTAAAGGCAAAACGCTGTTATCCGTTGAAACAAGTGATGATCTAGGGCAATGGTATGGTTTTCAGGAACTGTTAGAAAAAGAGGTATTGTCGCCTGCGCAGTATAACCAGAAGATCGATCAAGTAACGGCCGAGCAAGTTGTGGAGGTTGTATCAACGCTAGCGGTCCCTTCCAAAGTAAGTCTTTCAATCATCGGTCCGTTTGAAGAAAAAGAAGCTGGCCGATTACGAGCGCTTGTGCATCAAAACCTGCTATAATAGAAACATGTCTATCGATACAGCACCGTACAAGATTCAACTTGAAAAACTTTTGGAAGAGGTTACGCAAACAATAACGCGCGTTGAGGCGTCTGATCCGGCAAATAATGAGTTTCGGGATTCAGATAATACTATGGAAGATGATTATAGCGAGAGTGAACAAGGGTTTAGAGCCAATGAACTTTTGGACGACCTTTCAGAGAAACGAGATTTAATTGTTTCGGCTCTTGTGCGAATTGAAGATGGCACGTACGGAATGGACATTGATACGGGTGAACCAATTAATCCTGCGCGTTTGGCCGCAGTTCCGTATGCAACTCATGCTATGAGTAATGAGCAAGAATCAGAAAAAACAGAAGAATAATTAAGGGGGTACAGATTAATACCCATGAATATTCAATCACACGTTTCGCTTAACTTACTTAACACGCTTCGGTTACCGTCAAAAGCCTCGTTGTTTGCTCCCATATCAGCTCAAACCAATCTGCCCGCATTGATGAACGATTCACGTTTTTTTAATCCTTTTATTCTCGGAGGCGGGAGCAATATTTTGTTTGTTGGAGATTATGAGGGCGTTGTTCTTAAAACGGATATTAAGGGAATCGATATACTGTCAGAAACCGATGAAGGTGTTGTGCTTGAGGTAGGGGCAGGGGAGAACTGGCATAATCTTGTTACTTTTGCGGTTGATCATAATTGGGGAGGTATCGAGAACATGGCGTTAATTCCAGGAACAGTGGGCGCGGCACCAGTACAAAATATTGCGGCGTACGGGCAGAATTTTGTGGATGTGTTTGAATCGCTCGATGCGTTTGACATGACTACGGGCAAAAGTGCAACGTTTGATGCACCTTCGTGCAAACTTGCGTATCGGAGCAGTATTTTTAAGACAACGTTCAAAAACAGGTATCTGATCACAAAGGTAAGAATAAAACTTCATAAAAAACACCAACTTTCTACCGATTATTTTATGATCCACATGAGTTATGACTCATTGCGGAGTGAACTTAGATCGTTTGCAACCGCGCCGTACACCATTAAAGACGTATACCAAGCCGTCATACATATTCGTACACGAAAACTTCCTGACCCGAAATTGTTTCCTACCTGCGGGAGTTTTTTTCTTAATCCAACTATTTCGCGTGAAACGTATGACGAGTTATCATCACAGATTCCTGAGTTGCAAAGTTATCCGGTTGAACAATTGCAATACACCGCGTTGATTGATCCGAGCGATGCACACGTAAAAATCCCAGCCGGTAGACTTATTGATGAATTGGGTTGGCGTGGCAAAACGGTTGGCAACTGCAGTGTGTGGGATAAACATGCGCTTGTGTTCACGCATAACGGCGACGCAACGGGAAAAGAATTTTTGGAGTTTACCAATCGTATCAAAAACAGTGTGTTTGAATCATACGGCGTGAGTCTTGAAAGTGAAATCGTGGTGGTTTGATTCTCAGCTTAAGCGTTATTTTTTTGTTGTTCATTGTCGGTGGTGCCATCAATTTTTTTTGTCTGTAATCTCTTTTCTTTGTATCCTTTCTTAAAGCCAACCCACAGGTCTCTTACCACTACGTTACCTTGAAACATGAACAGATATGCCATTAAAAGACACACCAGCGAACTTGCGATGATTACTATTCCACCTGAGGTAAATCCGTTAACTTTCCACACCATAATTTCGGAGATAGTAATCGCAGTTCCCACGCCCCATAGCACCAGTCCACTTACCGGCCAGAGTGGCCAATTCCACTTGTAGAGAAGAAATAAAACCGTTGCGATAAATCCAAGAATTCCGATCCAGATAATATAGCCCGCGTTGATTTGTAAAAGAGATAACAGCGAAATGCCTACATCTTGTGACGTCATCATTGCGGATAAATCCTCGCGTCCCATAGGTGACAGAAGAAACGATACGCGACTCACCATAAGCCCGACAACGGTAGAAAATAATGCAAGATCGATAAGTTTTTCTTCGGCGTAATACGCTTTCTTGCCAAAATACCACAGTACAAAAATCCCCGAGAGGAATGATAAAAGATACAGACCGCCAATGAACATAGAGCAATTATAGTTACCTTACGTGAAAATGTCTATCGCGCTAACGTGCAATCTTTGTCAAAAATGCACTTATGGGTTACAATTCAGCCATATATGGATGCAGCACAACTAGAAAAAATTCAACAAACTATTACCAACGCTCAGAAGGTTACGATTATAACCATGCAGCCGCCGTTTCCTGATGCGCTGTTTTCTTTGATGGCACTACGTGATGCACTTAATCGTCGCGATAAAAAAGTCTCACTGATTGCTCCTGGCCTTGATGTACAAAAAGCGCCCGGACAGCTTCCTCACTTGGAAGAAGTTGTTAACGAGGTGCCCGCGCAACAGATGGTCATTCGCGTTGGTCTTTCGGGAAACCATGTTTCAAAAGTTAATTACGAGGAAAAAGATGGGAGCGTTTTTGTGCACATCGTTGCGCAGGAGGGGATCATAACAGGGGATGACATCGAAAAGATTACCAGTGTTATTGACAGCGATGTGTTGATTGCGCTTGGAATTCATGCGCCATCAGATGTGGTTGGTTGGCCTGATGGATGGAATCAGACTTTCACTTCGGGTTCTGGGGAACGAACGATCATAAATCTGGACGTTGATTCTCATAATGCACAGTTTGGAAACATAAACATAGTTGATCCGAGTGCGTCGTCGTTAAGTGAGCTAACGTTTCGATTGTTTAGCGGTCTTTCGTGGGAGATTGATGCCGATACCGCTCAATATCTTTACCGAGGAATTACAAATGCAACGCGTCAGTTTAGACAGTTTATGAGTCCTGAAACGTTTGAAGTGGCTGCGCAACTTTTGCGGCTCGGGGCAAAAACGAAACCCGAAAATGAAGCCGAGAATAATGTCGTGAATTCTGCATCAAACGATACGCCAAAAAGTGATGGAGTAGAAAAACTTGAAAGTGAACACGAACATATTCCACATCAAGAAGTAAAAAAGCCGTTGGCACAGCCAATACATTTGTAGCGATAAGGAACCACCGTTTTGGCATATCTGACGGTAAATTACTCTAGGGTACATATGGTACGGTGTAATAGTTGCGCAATTTACGGAAAAATGGTATAACATAAGGGAAATTGAGGAATTTCAATACATATGGCATTATCGACGGTCGAAAAACAATCAATAATTACGGATTATAAAACCCACGACGTGGACACTGGTTCGCCTGAGGTTCAGGTTGCGCTTCTTACAGAGAAGATTACGCGAGTCACCGCACATCTTAGTGAACACGGTCATGATGACCATACGCGTGTTGGACTGTTAAAGCTTGTAGGAAAACGACGCAGGATTTTGCGCTATTTACGATCAAAAGACGAAGTTCGGTACAAGAATTTGATTAAGAAATTAGGCATTCGAGGATAAGTTTGCAGGGATGAGGTAAAATAGAGTTTGGGTTTGCAGAGTGAAAAGCAGCAAGCAAATAAGAAGCAATAGAACGGTAATGGATTGTGTCTTGTTACACTTGTGTCTTTTCCTCTCACATCCCCGCCAGGAATTTACATGGCAGAAATTATTACACAAACAATAGAAGTCGGTGGAAAAACCATAACTCTTGAAACGGGTCTTTTGGCACAAAAAGCTCATGGTGCAGTACTTGCGCGCATGGGGGATACCGCAGTGTTAGCTACGGTTGTTGCATCAGATCCTGTTGAAGGACTGGATTATTTTCCCCTCAAAGTTGATTACGAAGAACGATTGTATGCTGGTGGAATCATAAAAGGTAGCCGTTGGGTAAAACGTGAAGGTCGTCCTTCCGAAGACTCAGTACTAACCGCACGAGTTATTGATCGTTCCATTCGTCCATTATTTCCCAAAACATACCGTGATGATGTTCAGGTAATTGCCATGCTCATGTCAGTTGATAACGAGAATGATCCTGTAGTGTTGGCTCTTACGGCTGTATCTGCTGCGCTTTCAATGTCAGGAATTCCATGGAATGGCCCGGTAAGTGGAGTACGAATTGGTCGATCAAACGGTGAATTTGTGGTTAATCCCACCATTGAGCAATTAGAAAAATCTGATATGGATCTGTTTGTTACCTCAACTACCGAGAATATTTTGATGGTTGAAATGGGTGGCGATCAAGTTGCCGAACAGATTGTATTGGGTGGTATGGAAAAAGCACAAGAGATGGACAAAATTATCGTTTCTGGGATCAAAGAATTTACGCAAAAAGTAGTTGACAAAAAAGGATACGCATATGAATACGAAGAAAAAGAATTAACCGAAGCTCAGGTCGCCGAAAAACAAGTACTAGAAACAGTTAAAACGTTTATTGAAGAAAACTTCCCACAAGAGATTATCGAAAAAGCAGGCGAAGGAAGAAATCCTGCACAAGAACACTTTTTAGAAAAAGTTTTTGCTCAGTTTGAAGGTAAAACCTCAAAAGGTAAGATGAACGATCTTATTAGCGAAGTGATAAAGAAAAAGGTACGAAGCAAAGTTCTTACTGAAAACACTCGAGTTGATGGTCGCTTGATGACGCAAGTTCGTCCTCTTTCAGCGCAAGTTGGATTGTTTGCCAGAACACATGGAACTGGACTTTTTATGCGCGGCGAAACGCATGTTCTTACGGTTGCAACACTTGGTTCTACCTCACTTGAGCAACTTTTGGAGACAATGCATGGTGAAGTTTCAAAACGGTATATGCATCACTACAATTTCCCTCCGTACTCTGTGGGAGAAACGGGGAGGATTGGTTCACCGGGACGGCGTGAGATCGGTCATGGTGCTCTTGCAGAACGCGCATTGATGGCAGTTATTCCTTCACGAGAAGAGTTTCCCTACACGATTCGTTTGGTGAGTGAAGTTATGAGTTCGAACGGCTCAACGAGTATGGCATCCGTTTGCGGATCAACGCTTGCACTTATGGACGCAGGAGTACCCATCAAGGAGCCTGTTTCAGGTATCGCTATGGGACTTATGAAAGACGGCGATAACGTTAAAGTGCTGACCGATATTCAAGGCATTGAAGATTTTTACGGCGATATGGATTTTAAAGTTGCAGGTACAAAGAGCGGTATCACCGCTCTACAGATGGATGTAAAGATTGATGGGATTACGCGAGAAATATTAGAGATCGCACTTACCCAAGCTAAGGCTGCACGTCTTGAGATTTTGGATGTAATGCTGGCCGTTATTGATGTGCCACGCGATCATTTGAGTACATTTGCTCCACGAATCAAGTCGATCAAAATTGATCCCGCTAAAATTGGTGAAATTATCGGGCCGGGTGGAAAAAACATTCGCGCGTTGCAAGAAGATACGAGTACTGAGATTGATATTGATGAAGATGGAACGGTACACATTTCAGGTGTTGATCCACAAGGTGTTCAGGATGCATACGATCGAGTTGATCAGATGACGCGTGAGATCAAAGTAGGGGAAGTCTATCACGGAAAAGTTGTTCGACTTATGGATTTTGGTGCATTTGTTGAGATTTTGCCAGGCCGAGACGGCTTAGTTCACGTGTCGGAACTTTCACCTGGATTTGTAAAAAGTGTTTCGGATGAAGTAAGTGAAGGCGATGAAATCGATGTAAAGGTTATTAAGATTGACGATCAAGGTCGCATAAATCTTTCTCGCAAGGCACTTATGGGTGATCAAAAACATCAAGAGCAAAACCCTGCGTAAGATAGGTTCAAATTTTTCCTCATGACTGTATCCTGTAGCATATTTAATATGTAATGCATTTTGCCTATGTGTATGGTATTATCTGCCTGTAAAATCCGATAGTCGTTAATTTTTGATCGCACATTTGAATTTCATTTCCCAAAGGAGGCTAGTCATGACGCACGCATATTATGTTTTTCCTCGCGGTACTTTGAATGCGCATCTGAAAACCACATGGTCAACGCCACTGACCGTTTTGGTTGTTGTATTGATCGCAGTGGCGGTCGGAGTCGGCTTGATCTGGGCCTTTGCTACGGGGTTGATCGATCTCAGTCCGGTGGTGATCTCCCAGATCGGCAAGGCAAAGTTTGAGGTTGAGAATGTTCGCATCGGAAATTTCGGATGGATGGATCCCGATGCGATGGGTCGGTACCTAGCCGACATGTTTCGCATTCCGCTTTAGGGGGGTTGTGATGACCCTCCACATAGTAAGAGCCTAGTCAGGGTAAGTGATACCCCGTCTAGGCTCTTGTTTTGTTCAGCGGTAGATATTAATCTGGGGTTTCCCAATAAACGTTTTGAGTATTTTTTTCGTCAGGTCTGAGGTTGTTTTCAGCCGTGTCGCCAGGCTATTAATGAGAACTCCACAAGTGTTGTTAATAGCATTTCGTAAGGTAACCTCACAAAGATTCTCATTATCAGATAATGGCGTTAGTGTAACAACAAACTGTATCGCGCGTGGGTATTCAGACGACATGACCCACTCGCTCGTGCATTCAGTAGTTTAGTTTCGACGTGGGCATTATCAACTACTACTTGAACCCGAGAGAGAAGTCGTTCTAAATAGTCAACACGGACCGTCTCGCTTATCATCTTTTGCGAGAGCTCGGGGTTTTCGTACACTCTTACCGAAAGTGAAGCCATAATCTACCACCTTTGCAATTTCAATGCCTCCTTGCTGTACTCTACGGTTGAGAAGGTGGACGTTTCACTGCATATTTTTTTAAAATCTGCGAAACCCAGCTTGGGGTAACATTGAATTCTCTTGCGATTTCCGTCTGATTAAACTTTTTTCCTTTTCCATCCCTACCAAAAAGATAGCGAAAGATCATAAGTACATACTTTTCCGGTATAGGTAGTCCTGAGGTGTGCGGGAAGATTTGCTCTCTCATTTGTTGTATTTCCAGTTCTTCAATCTTTCCGACTTCTTCAGGACGAGATTCTTTTATGAGGCGAAGGGTTGCATCAATCGCCCACTGAAATGGATTTGCCATAATGAGGTTCTCCTTTGTAGTGAATTACAGGTCGTCGGCGGTTGTTTTTGAAATATATGAAACGATTTTTGTGTTAATCTTTGGAATGCACGTACATAAAAGTCCTCCACCAATAGAGATAAACGCAAAACCTAGAACAATAAGCCATCCTTGTGTTGCAAATAGTCCATCCAGGATAAAGATGATACCCATCAATCCAAGAATCACACAAAATACTCGGGAAATTGAATTCATGACCATGCCTTTCTTTTCACGCAAATAATAAATACCTACACTATTGAAACTGTTAAAGAACAACACAGTGGGGCAGGACTGAGCCAACATTATATCTCAAATGCGACTAATGTGTATTGATGCTAAATTCTACCTGCGATTGTAACCCCCTGAAGTAGTTGTTGAACACTTAAAGTGGTGTTTGATAGTGCATTGTTTTTCGAGGACGATTGTTGATCGCTCAAATAATATCTGAAAGGTTTTCGTTAGTAACCGTATTAAAGACCGAGTGTTACTGTCTTTCGAGCCTTGATTGAAGACTCAGAGGGTACGGTCGCAACCTTCGTTACTAATAACAGACAGCTCACCCGTTCATACACCGTGCGGGTTCCACTTAAATGCCCTTTACTCACAACTGAGTAACTTTCCAATTTCTCTTGAAGCGACCTTACTATCTAGGGGTTGCATTCGTTTCTCGAGCTGGTCTTTTTGGGACTTTGATAGTAAGATGTTGGCTGTATTTGCTAGTTCGTGTTTTTTGGAACATTTCCAACCTAATTTTCATAAGGAGAGTAATTGATGCCTCAGCAAGATCCAAGCAAGTTTGATGTACTTGGTGGACTTAGTTCATCCGCAGATTTAATGAGTCGAGGAGCTGGTATTGCCGGGGATTATGTGGCGACCGCTGATGTTTTGATCACAGTACCTGATCAGGTAAGAGGTATTGGAAAAGCATTTGGAGTTGGTCGTCGTATTGTCGTCCCTGCAGAAGAAATTCACATTGTTACAGGTGGGGGGATGCATAGTTTCTTTGGTATAAGTAAAGAAACTCATGTCTATGGCCAGGCTGCAAAAAAGCTGCCTTTGTATTGGCTTAATCCACTCACCAGCGTTGTGAAGCTCAAAACAGTATCGTTTATCGTACGGGTTGTGGGTGATAACAGCCAAGGTGTCAATGCTTTGGATATGGACAAGGTTCCGTTCTTGGTGTGGGCGCACGTTGTGGCAAAGCTTAATCCTGACGTGGCTATGACTGCTGCTCAGCGGATTGGTAACGATATTCGGGGGTTAGTCACAACGATCACCGAAGTTACCCAATCCGAGATTATTGCAGCAGCTTCGAGGATGGGTCTCGAAACGATCATTGCTGATCGCCAACAGCTTGCCAAACATGCCGAGAATGAGGTCAACGTAACACTTGCAGGGCTTGGATACGACCTTCAATTGCTTCGCATCACAGAACTTGGTGGTGAAGCATATGAAAAGTTGGTGACTCAAGCCGTTGCGGTGGTGACGAAACAGACAACCATTGCGACAAACGCAGAGCTTCTTTTAACGCGTGAAAGTGTTGAAGAGAAATTGCGTCGAGAGGCGGTAATTGTAGCTGAGACAAAGCGCAAAACCAAATCTGAAGAGTTGGCAGCTGATCGTGACGTTCAAACCGCTCAATTAAACCAGGATGAGGATCTTGGTTTACGGCGCCATACCCTTGCACTTAAGAAAGCTGATCGACAGCGAACAGCCAATATCGCACAGCAGGCTGTAGATTTGGGGAAGGTTCAGCTTGACCAGGAAGTTGCACTTGAGCAGGTCCAGCGAGATGCTGAAGTCGCGATCAAAACTCAGGCTCTTGCAAAACAGCGGGAACAGGAGCAGGTTGTTGCTGATGCAGCAATTGAACTTGCACGTACTCAACAAGAATCTCTACGACTTGCAGCTGAGCAACAGAAAAAGCTTGAGCGCGATTTTGCGCGAACTGAAGAAGAGGCAAAGCGTCTTCAGGCAGAGGAAGAGGCGCGTGCGAATCGGGATCGTGACGTGCTTTTGATTGGTGCGAAGGCAGATGCAGAGGCGATTCGAATTGGGGCCGAGGCAGCTGCTGAGAAAAAGCGTACTGAAGCACAGGCTACTGCCGCTGCCGCTGATTTTGAAGCTACTGCAAAGGAACGTGATTCTGCGGCTCAGATCAAACAAGCTACTGCAACGCGAGCGAAAACCGCAGCAGAAGGTCTTGCTCAGGCAGAAGTTGCTGAAGCTAAGGCTGCTGCTGAGATCAAACAAGCTGAGGCTGCACAGGCGACAGGTTTTGCGCAGGCTGCAATCGCTGAGAAAGATGCGGCGGTTGAGGCTGGACGTATTCGTTTGGTCGCTGAGGCAGAACTTGACGCAGAGGCACGAAGAGCAAAGCTTTATGCCGAAAGTCCTGAACTGCTTGCGCTCGAAAGACTCGATCGAGAGCATTGGCAGGCGATTGCTCTTGCGAAGCAAGAGCTTGATGCTCGTGTCGCTATGATGGTTGCCTTGGCACCCCACATTCAACTTGATGCCAAGGTGATTGGGAACGGTAGTCAGATGGGTCAGATTATGGGCCAGATGATGACCCTGGCGTCGGGTTACAATGTTATGGTAAATGATCCTACGGTGAGTAGTATTGTTGGATCTGGTGGATCGGCAATTTCAGTTGGTGGGGATATCCTGAGTAGGGTTTTGCCTGCAGTGCGAAGTGCGTTCGCAGGAGTAAACCCTCGTGTTTTTGCATCACTGACGGTTGCAGATGCTCTTGATCGCCTGCAAGGTGTCGTTAGTGGTGAGCAGGACGTTGTGACCGCCATTCAAAAGCTACGTGATGATGCCAATTTCCGGATGGTCGGAAACATTCCGGTTGGCCAAATCCTAGGTGTGTTTTTGGGCGGTGGTGGAGAGGCAACTCAACCTGCTGGAGACGAATCCTTGGTACTACAGTAGTTTGATAGCTGTCTACAAAGTTGTACACCCTGAGAGATTTTCAGGTTGTATTTAGTTAGGGTCTAGGATACTTTAGAGCGGGTTTTTTCTAAATTCTACTAAAAGTATAT
>CAYZXG010000017.1:0-14055 GCA_964482365.1 uncultured Candidatus Saccharibacteria bacterium
GATTCGTAGTGCCTTACCACCCATGATCTTAGAGAGATGTTTGCCAGACTTAATTGGCTCTTTATGAGACTGGGTGAAATCTACAAGTGTTTTTGCTAGATACTCAAAGTTGTTTGGGAGTGCGCTGATTATTCGACTGCTTTTGTTAAACTCGGCAATTTTAATCGGTTCACCATAAGGTAAACCATTCCGATAAAAGCGAAACTCAACGTAATCGGTTAAGACTAAGTTGGCATAACCATAGTATCGAGACATTTGCTCAGACTTTTCGATTTTATCTAGGGAAACTCCTATATCTTTGGTTTCGATATAAAGGATTGGAACATCATTTTTGAGCACCACAAAATCAGGCTTGTTGCCCTGTTTTGCCTTAGCATCGTGATCAAAGCGAGAAACATTTATTGACTCAAAGATTCCTTTTAAGAGAAGTTCAAAGTCAGTGCGATATCCCATTTCGCTCGTTTCCTCGTGGGCATACTTGGATGAAATCGAGTTGACATAGTTTTGTAAAATATCGTTTGTCATAGTCATTTATACCTGCCTGCCGGCAGGCAGGTTCTTTTTCTGAACTATCGGCCTTTCCAGTCAGTTGAGTTTAGGCTTTCAACTGCTTTACCTTGCTACTTCCTAGCAATGATTGCATCTGGGATATGGCAATTTGATTAAGTTGCAATAAACGATCTGGTTGAGATAGTCCCTGACGGATTAGTTCGGCATTTATACCTTCCAGGTTAGCCAACACTACAAGCTGGGTAACATCGGCGTAATCACGAATATTGCCATCCTTGCCCTTGTTCTCATCACGCCATTCCTTTGCAGTTTTGCCAAATAAAGCCACATTAAGTACATCTGCCTCGTTGGCATAAACCATATTAATTCTATTTTTGGAGATATTGGCGGGAATTAAGTGAGCTTTAACCGCATCAGTATGAATTTTATAGTTAATTTTAGCTAGCATTCGCTTGACATCCCATCCTTGCTCCAATCGTAGATTTTCTTCTTGTTTTAGCCTCTGGAACTCCTTGATTAAAAACAGTTTAAATTCAGCACTAATCCATGAAGCGAACTCATAAGCAATGTCTAAGTGAGCATAGGTTCCTCCGTAGCGACCCGCTTTTGCAATGATGCCAATTGCATTAGTATTGTTTACCCACTTTTGTGGAGTCATGGTAAAGCTGTTGTTTCCTGACTCGGTTTTAAACGTGTCGAATTCGACACGTTTAAAATCTGGGTTATTAATTTGTTCCCATAAGCCCAAAAACTCAAGACTAAACCGTGTTCTCATCCAATTCTGAATTACAAAACGCGGATCATCTGAATTTTTTGCTCTTGCAATATCAGTCAGAGAAATATAATCTCTTTCATTCTTTCTAAAGGTTACGATCTCGATACCTTTAACTTTAATTTTTTGTTGCTTTTTGTCCATATTATTTCTTCTTTATTTTACCTCCACTTTTGTTTTCTCCTTTGATCAACTTTTTAACCACCCGATCAAAGTCATGTGAGGTTGGTGACGATCTGCTCGTTCATCAATCAATTCAGCTGCAGTATGCCCAGTGATAGCGTAATGGAACTTGTTTTGAACCGTGGCAAAAAAATCTTTGGTCGTTTGAGAGTGAGGATCGTAGTCGATACTACATTCGGCAAAAATATCGGTAATCTGTTGGTAAATTCGCCGCTCGCTGGCACGGATTGAGCGAATTCTCTCGAGCAGTTCTCTGAAATAATCCTTACCAAAAATCTGATCTGGATCTTTGAGCCGTTCATCATCCATCGTAAAACCCTTAATGATGTACTCCTTCAAATGCTCAGTCGCCCACATACGGAAATGGGTGGCTTGAGTAGAGTTAACTCGATATCCTACCGAAATAATGGCATCAAGGTTATAGAATTTAACACTTTGTTTTTGAGTTTTCCCTTTAATTGCACCATGTTGAGTGGTATGTTCCAAAATGGAACTAACTGAATTTTCATCAAGTTCACCACTTTCAAAAATATTTAACAGGTGTTTTGTAACCGCCGGTCGTTGAACTCCAAAGAGTTGAGCAATTTTTTCTTGAGTTAACCAGATATTTTCACCCTTAATAAAAATCTCCAACCTAACCTTACCATCTGGGGTAGTGTAAAGCAGGAAGTCTGACTCACGTTTAAAGGTATCGATTTCGAGACCTTTAGTTGATTTTTGTGATTGTTTTGCCATATTTTTATTTTGATCCTTGATCGCCGTAATACTTCTTAAGTGTTTTGGTCCACCATTGCGGATTTTCGACATCTATAAAGTTGGATGAATGATACTCAAAGGTGTATTCCTCCAGATGCTGAACTTTTTTATTGTCAATATGTTCCTTAATGATTTCCCTCGCTTCTTTCAGTAAATCATCATCTGATATCTCTGGTTGAGCAAACATGGTGAGTCCGCCCACAGCGAAGGCAAAAACCGACATAATACCCTCGTTTTTAACAATGAAGCTAGCAACAATTCCTAATCTGTCAGTGAATAGTTCAAAACCAGGACTGTAAGGTAAGATGTCAAAGCCATTATATTTTTCCTGCTCATGTCCAGACTTTATCTTTAAAAGGTCTTCATACCGATATTTTCGATCACCTCGATCGCTCATCTTGATTGCCACAAGTTTGCCGGTACGATCCCAACGTCTCAGCGTCTCAGGGTTAACACCGAGAAAATCTGCTGCTTCTTGTATAGAGAGTAATTTACCCATAAGTTATACTCACTTATACACCCTCCCTTAGATCTCGTCAACATTATTGCAAAAAAACACGAGCCCTGACCCCGCGTAGCCAAGTTTACGAGGCGTTTGTTGCCTGGTTGGGCTAGTTTGTACCCTGGAAGAATAATTGGGCGAATTTGGAAGCGATTATCTGAATCTCAACAAACATCGAATGTTTAATAAGGCTCTGCAACGGCAATATCGGCCCAAAACCTAACAGGTTTTGCAGATTAATAGTCCTCTCAATATCTGCCGTAGGGATATTTCCATATATTCTTATCTGCTCTTTCTTAACAACTTCAACTCATCTATATTACCTAAAACTAGTGCTTTTTTCTTTGCTCGACTCCAACCTTTTAACTGTTTCTCCCGTGCATATGCTACGTTGATATTTTGGTATTCCTCAGTGTAAACAATTGAAAAACCCCCTCTTTGAGCTGTTATCTTTGCACCCCGACCTGAATTATGCTCTCTCAGTCTTCTTGAAACATCATTACTAACCCCTATGTAATAAATTCCTTTTGGATTTTGAAGTATATATAGAAAATACATATCCACCTAGATACCGCCAGTCCTTCGACACGCCTTCTCTCTACTTCAGCTACTCAGGACATTCGCCAACTCCTGTCCATGGCTTGCCATGAGCTTGTCGAATGGCTCCGCGTGGTGCACGAGGTTAGAACAATTATTCAAGGACAGAAGGAGTTAATACACATCCCAGACTTGCGACTCTTGAACTTTGAATAATAAAAATCTACCCCACCCCGCCACTCACTATTATCGCAAATGTTAGACTTAAGCTATGGATTTATCCCTGTAAACAAACTTTATAAAACTATATCTTCTAACATCAAAACAGTCGCGCTTATACTATCTCGTTCGTTTACAATAATATGTCTGAACTCTTTAGCCCTGAGTAGCATCTGTCCGGCGTTTCTCAACCTCCCCTCTAATTCTTTAGCAACCTCACCCCTATCCCTATCAAGCAATCTCCTCCGCAATTCTCCTAACGCTTTTTCAACGCCATCTTCAGATTCCAATAGATTTTGTCTAATTGGAGAAATAAAACAATCATAAACACAAACACCAATATTTTCGAAGAGATTTCTAAGAACTAACCCACCATCAAGATCTATGTCTATTATCAACTTTTTAGCACTACTCAAGGCATCCGCAATATTGCCCATGGTTGTGCCGTAATACCCTTGTCCGTATTTCCCCCACTCAACAAAACTACCATTGTCTATTGATTCAAAAAAGGATTCTATTGAAACTTGATGGTATTGATTTTCGTCACTTGTTATCGACCTAGTTGTGATCCTAGAAACTTGAGCTACACCTTCATTTCGTGTCAATAAACCCTGAATTACCATGCCTTTGCCGACACCGTTTGGACCTGCTATTAGAATAATTTGATAGCCTCCTTGTGAAATAATTTCTGGTAATTTACTTCTATCAATATTTTCCAATTTTTGGTTTTGCCCCCAGATATAATCTCTTTCGTTTATCATAAGCCTGCTCTTTTATATACATCACCCATATCGGGATAACTGCCTATAGCTCCATGTTTTTCTACGCTGAAACTCGCCCAAGAACTTGCAATTTTAAGTGAAGGTTCTACACCTTTCCCCATAAAAAGAGATCCAAAAAAGGCAGCTCTCCATGCATCGCCAGCACCACTAGTATCAACGATAGAGGATGGTGCTAGACCATTTGTTCCGTATTCGCCGAATCTATCATAAAACGTAGTCCCTTTAGCTCCACGAGTGACTATTATATTAATTCCACTCGCCCGTATTTCGTCAAATGTCACACCAGATTTACTTAATAAGCCTTGCATTTCAGTCTCGTTTGCAATAAGCCATTTGCTTGATTTAATTCCTTTTACAAGTTCGTCTTTTGACAAGGACGCGAGTAGCATTCCAGGGTCAAAAACATAGTCAATATTATTTTCTATAGCCCAATTTGTACATTCTACAAAAATTGCCTTACGAATAGGCGCTATTATGGCCAAAGAACTATTACTATCAATCGACTCTGGGTACACTAAACTTGTGCCTTTTGTTACTGAATCTTGGATGAGCCAAATATGATTTCCATCGAGATCGATTATTCCTCTGGCCTTTGAAGTGCTATAACCGTTTCGTGTCTGAAGATAATCTGGTTTAATCTCATTGTCTACTATGGTGTGAAAGATGTCTTCATTGTCATCACCTATGACTGAGAGTAAATATATATCCCTTTCGCAAAACTGTCGCAAATTACAAGCGATATTTATTCCCGTCCCTCCTAAGTATCCATATTCCGAATCAATTGCGGTTGTAAAATTAACTCCTGCTTGTTGCATAGGACTGAAATGATTAGAAAACCTCGTTTTTACCCGACTAATTGTGTCTCTAGTGGTGGAACCCAATACATAAACTGTTTCAACTCTTTCAAAATTCGCCATAATTAACTAAACATTCTACGATATTCCTTGTCCACAAGACGCCTTAGTAACTCTGCCTTTGTCAGATCTAGCTCTCTGGATAATTGCTCCATCTGTTTCAATGTTTTAGTCTTTAGAACCACATTAAATCGTCGCTTTGGAGGGTCAAGATCCTCCGCATACTCAGAAAGTATTTCTTCGAGCTGATTTTTGCTTTTATATTTTTTTACTTGTATAAAGTCCTCCCCGTAGGAGAGTAAGGTTTCAGGAAAGTTTTTATACTTATCTTCGTGAACCAAACATAAAACTGGCGTTTTGTTCTCAAGAGCTAGTATTGTCTGGAAAAACACTACTCTTGATTTGTCACTAAAATACGCAACCGCAAAATCTGCTGAACGGAGTTGCCGTTGGGTGCTGTCAACCAAAGCGCTGCCATCGCCCTTTATCGTCTTTATCGATTCTGGGTAATTGGTGATCAAATCAGATCTATACATTTTGACTCCCAACTTAATCATAACATCTAGAATTAATCTATACGTATCGATATTTTGATCGATATGTTTAACTGAAAAGAAAAAACCAAATTTTTTAGCTTTCATATTTGTAGAAATAACCTAGAAAGAGAACCTGGAATACGCGATATGGTAACAAATTCTTTGCTGTACACATAATAAAGTCTCGAATGTGAATGTACTTTGCTCTCTTGGGTTTTAATATTAAATCCCATAATGCATCAGAAACTTCATCGGGCGAGTTTTTTAAATTAAAGAAATTGCTGAATCGTTTTTTCCATTCTTCATACAATGTCTTATAGTCAGTCTTTAAATAGTTTTGAGGATATTTTATATTTTTTCCAAAATCGCTTTTTACCGCACCGAGAAAAAGGTTACTCACTTTAACGTTATATCTATTAACTTCTTGCTCTAGGACATCGCACAACTTGTTAAATCCAGCTTTTGTGGCTGCATAATATCCGAGCGTGGGTGTGCTTACAACTGATCCTACTGAGCTAATATTTATAATATGCCCGCTTTTCTGTTTTCTCATCATTGAAACAAGGAGACTTGTTAGATATATTGGTCCTATTAGATTAACCTCAAACTGATCTTTAATCTCGCGAGGAGTGAGGTCTTCAATAGTGCTTCTGTAAGCAAAGCCTGCATTGTTAATTAACACATCTACTCGTTCGAAATCTCTTTTTAAGACAGAAAAAGAGTGCTGAATAGACTTTGTACTAGACAAATCAGTCTTTATAAAAACAAAATTCTTTTCTTTAAAATCTGAGATACTATTTCTTCCCATGCCCACAATGACTACACCCGTGCGCCTAACATTATTAAGCACGAATGCTTTGCCAATTCCTGAACTTATACCTGTAATTACAATGATTTTTTTATTCATTTCTAGTCAATTTGGCCAAATTATATAAGATTCCCGATGAAATATTATTATTACTTGGAACAATCACACTCGTATTCAAGAAATTACTTATTTGAAAAATGTTAATGAGAGCGTTTTCTGCCGACCACATATAGTAAGGCTCAGCGGGAAACATAGACATCCTTTCTTCGTAAGGAAGCGCTACTATCTTTTCGTATAGTGGATATAAATTTTTCACATCTGTTTTATATGGGTGGTCAATTACTCCACTATGCTTTTGTAATTTTACACTCATAGCCTTAAGGAAATCGATTATGTTTGTAGTTCCATACACCAGCATCTTAGGTTCATGTTTAGAGTTGGAGAGTGACTTCAATGCTTTTTTGACATATTCCTTAGCATTCGCTAATTCCTTTTTTGTCGGATGATGTGTTTTTGATAAGGTCTCTTGCATAAAATATGTGCCGGTTTTGAATAAATGTGTTTCATATATTTCATCGTTTTTACCTATAACCACCTGAACACTTCCACCACCAATATCTGACACTGCAATTACCTTATTTGGGAAATCCTTTGATACTGAATTAAAATATAACTTAGCTTCGTCCTCATGGCTCAATACCTCAAGTGATATTCCAGTTTTACTTTCAATTTCTTTCAACACTTGCTTGGCGTTCTTGGCCTGCCTGATCGCCTCAGTTGTAACTGCTCTATATTTGTCAACCTTGAGTTTTTCAATCTTCTCCTTAAAGCTTTTTAAGGCATCTATGGTTGTTTCTATGGATGTACGAACTATCATCCCATCTGTTTTATCAAGATCACGCCCTAAAACAGTCAGTTCTTTTTCTCTGCATATAGTTTCTGACACATATGACTGATCAAACTCGCATACTTCGAACTTACTTTTAAGTGTTCCTACATCGATAACTGCTGTTCGTATATTATTGTTCGTTTCTGTCATGTAAGTATTTCTTTAAATGTTGATAGCGTTCTGATATATTCTCTCTCAAATAGGATCCACAAACAACGTTTGTTGGATTTGAGTCCTCAAGGTTCAACACGACTTCACTGTCCACACTACGGTCTAATGTGATAATTGGCTGTTCTTTGGTTGAGTAGCGAATTAGTTTCAAACCTCGATTTAGGTTGACTATTCTGTCGCCATGTTCTTTTGATTGTAAACACACGAGAAGCTGTTCCTTTACGAATTGTTCCCATGGGTAAGATTCGTCAATGACGTCTTTAACGTCTAGCCCGAAGTAGATATTGTCTCTTGATACAAAATGAGGGTCAAAACTTGAATAATTATCTCTGTTTACATGAACAAATATCTCACACACAAAGCTATTGTTTAGATTAATTTCATGGTAGATATTCTCAAACTTTGCTTGGGAAGAAACAAAAAAGTGAATCTGCATTCTTAGATGTGAGTTTATTGAATTGATCGCATTCATTAATTTTTTGGTAGCTTGGAGATCTGTGACTTTCCCTACAAAACCGTCAGAAATGTCTATATGAAAGAAATCTATAGAACCTTTAATGGCTTCCTCAAGAAGCTCGTGATTTTGCTGATTTACATCTTGAATTGCAAAACCAACCTGCCCTGATTGCAGGGATAACTTATATCCTAATAGCCTTGCTAATAAAAACATCTGGGTAAAATCGGAGTTCTCAGTGGTGGTACTCTTTTCGCTCTTAATTGCACTCTGGATATCAAATCCGTCTACGGGAGTTTCGAGGTATTGATATAAGTTTGAGTTAGAAATTCCTCCAGCCAATAGAGTCTTTACGTCTCTAACTTTACTAATTATTTCATCCAGCTGATCTTGTGAGACTTGCTTACCAGTTCCACCCACATAAGACTTATCGATAAGTACGTAATCTGCCTGACTTGGCTTAAATATACTTTCATCTTGAGACACGACTTGTACAACAATGAACGTTGAACCGAAATGCCCTTTAAGTGCAGAAGATTGAGAGTTAGAATCGCTATAGTGGAGTTGCACACCATCAAACTCTACTTCTTCGATCACAGGAACAATCTTGTTAACATCTTGCTCTTTTGTTACTAATATTGCGTGTGTATTGGGGTAATATTTTCTCAACTCACTCACGCATTGTTTAATGGCATCATATCTCTTGAAGTCGTTCTCTGAAATTAAATGATATCCCAAGAACTGAATGCCGAGTGAAGCTGCAGTCCTGGTTTCAAAGATATTCTTAATATTACAGAGTTTTAATAATTTCATAGTTATTTTAGATTATTGAGCACTCCCATAAAATCGGACTCATGATTGGCATAGATAAATTTTGCCTTGCACACTTTTGCAAACTCTTTATCGATCGTTGTGTTATCACCAATATAATAATCCATTGTTTGATTGAGTCTTTTGAGTACTTTCTTGGCATATAAATTTGGTTTATCAAATAATTTTCCCTTTCTGTTCGTTAACGACTCTTCACCGATTATAAAATCAAACGTTTCTAGTATGCCGCACTTGTATAGAAAGCTACAAATTATTGGCTCTCTTGTAGAAGAAATAACTCCAATTCTTGCTCCATTTGATTTGAGTGTGTTGAGACAACCAAGCAGGTTAACACCTAAGTTCCTTAATGTATTTGAGGAATCTTCTTGAAATATCGCTGTAATGGTTAGACTCTCTTTTAAATCAACTATCTTTTTCGCTAACAACTCGTCTTGCGTTTCATCAAAATATGCAGATATCTTGGACTTAATATCATGGTTATTCAGGAATCCGATTTTAATTCTCCTATAACTGTCAAAACGTTCCTTCAAATTAGGTTCAAACGGAAGAAGAGCATTTAAGTCTTTCTTGATACCAAGTGCTTTGATGACCGCCTCCCAAGCTGAACGGTGATACGGGGTAGTGCGTGCCAAGGTACCGTCAAAATCAAAGATTACATTCTGCTTCATTTTAGTTTATTAGTTCTGGATAATAACTCTTCTGCATTTTCATGATACGGTTTTTCTCTTTATTAAAAACACCACTTTTATTCGTATATTTTTCTCTGGTGTAAGTTTTTGTATAAGTTGATGGATATAAAGCTGTTGATTTTTCGAGAATAATCGGATTAACTCCACCGTGTTCGAAGCGTGTAAGGTGATGATATCTATTCGTGTTTGTAAAAGAAATGCATCTGAAATAGATTTGTTTGATATTTTCTGGAAGAAGCTTGCAGAGGTACTCAATGGTTCTACCTGTTGTAATAGAATCTTCAAGAATAAGCGCAGTATCGTATTTTTCTAATGTTTTTTGAGATGTAAATGGAGACAAAGAATCGCCAATTTCATCTACATATCTCTTACTCGCTATTGAGTAGCTGCTCAGATTAACGCTTAAACTATCTATTTTATTCTTGCCAACCAGCTCCCTGTATGCATTTACCATAAAGGGTAATTCAATTCCACCATACTCGACACCAATCAATACGCACTTTCTTGGAAGATAGTATTTGCTGATATTTCGAGCAAAATTTACTGTTTTGATGGGATTATCTGCCTCTCTTATTTTTCTATAAATATCCGTAGACATTTTATCGTTAACACTTAGCGTTGAAATTGTTTCACGAAGGAAATTTCTAAAAAACTGTAGGGATGTAATGAAACGAGGACTATATTTTTCTTGCTTGGCTTCTGCACTGATATATGCTCGCAGGTAGAAACTCTCTATCCAGTCTATTAGTTCTAAAAATACAACATATTGCATTTGAGCTTCTTTAGTAACTTCACGATTTTGCGAACATTGATGAATCGCATATAAAAGTAATAAAGAGTAGTTTCTAACATAGTCAAGCAATGTTAGATACAAAACTAGATTTGAGGTTGTTTGCACTTTGTCTAACACCTGAAGCATCTCAGTTAAACGAGAGAAAATGAGTTCTGTTTTTTGTAAATTTGAACTTTTTTGCATACCCACATAATAATCTGCTCCTCTAAAAATCCATTTTGTTTTAAGCTTGATGACTAAGTTGTTTGCCTTATTCGAAAGAAAATATGAAGTGAGGTAATCGTCTGGCAATAGTTTAAGTTTTGAAGTTTGTAACTGAAACCCACCAGCGTTATGCATGCTTCCTTGCAAACTTTTTGCTGCGATACTTAAAGAAGCGTTCAGGTTTGATTCTATCTCTTTATATTTTTGCGAATAGGACCCCCAACATTTTTCAATTACTTTACTAGGTATATTAACTTTGTGAGGTCTTATATTGATCATCTTGCATAATGGCAGTATTAAGAGATATTATACATCTATTGTATAAAAGTCAAACTCAGATGGCACCACAATACACAATAATAATACCAACTAAAAATCGCTCTTATGTGCTATGGAGAGCTATCTCTAGTGTATTAGGTCAAAACTTCCAAGATATAGAAATCCTTGTTGTTGATGCAGGCTCAACGGATGACACAGAGAAACTTATAAACGAATTTAACGATAAAAGGATAAGGTTTGTTGCAAACCCTAACGATACGGGTGTAGCAAGCGGTAGAAACAAGGGTATTAAAGAGTCCAGAGGAAAATATGTTTCCTATTTAGACAGTGACGATTTTCTATATCCAGATTGGCTTACCGAGATGGATAAAGCTATAAAACAGCACCCAGAAAAGGTGTTATTTATGCCTAATAAAAAGTATTCTATTAAACTTGTAGACAACAAGCATAAACCAATAAAAACCTTTTACGAGGGAAAGATATTCACAAACCCGCCTTTCACTAACGAGAACATAATTAATTTAAAGATCCAATGTGATACTAATGGCATGATTCACTCTAAAGATTCAATTAAAAAGGTTGGTTTCTGGAATGAGACTTTAACTCTGTATGAAGATTATGAATTCCTGTTGCGATTTATAGACCATTATCCCAAAGGTTTATATTTTGTGCCTCAAGTACTGGTTGCATACACTCGCACATACGGCAAAGATAGTTTATGCAGTACCGCTAACTATTCAAAGCTGGTAACAAATTTGGAACAAGTGTATAGATTGTACGGTGCGAAAAAATTTATGGAAGATCAAACTTGGTACCCTAGTCTAAGAGACAAATATCAAGAAATGGCAAAAGTCGAAGAAAAAACTGGAAAAGGCATACTTGAAAGAATCACTGAAAAATACTCACTAAACACATGAATATTGAATGGGGCAAAGTAAATCATCAACCAAACATTGAGCATAGTTTAGCTCAACAGGTTAGTATGGAAAGAGCTTCATTTTCGTTTACTCATATCAAATCGGGGTTCACCGACAATGTTTTTTTAATAAACGCAGTATCTAGTACCGGAGATCAACTAGGAACTTTTATCGCTAAAGAATATATGAAGGAATGGCACCTGAAGGAACAAAGGGTTTATGAAGATATTTTACAGCACCACCCTTTTCTTGGAGCTCCAGGATTAATAACATCAGGAAACGGCTTTGTTATATTAGAACATTTAAAACCTGAAAAATTTAACCCCTTTTCTGCAGAACATGTAGCTACACTTCAAAGTTGGGTCATACAAAAACATATTTTCTTTAGAGAGCATCCTGAATTAACCAAGCCTTTTACAGAAGGTGAGCGTATTCAAATTAAGTACCTCGTAGAAAAACCATTCGAATTGATAAGAAGGTTTGAGGGGAAAGAGTTAACAAGTCTAACTCAACGGGTAATAGGCATGGAAGACTTTTTTGCAGATGTAGTTAGGTTAAACAATACCCTTCCGACAACTTTAGAACATGGAGATCTTGAGCCTCAAAATTTGTTTGTTGGGCAAGACAATAGATTAAGAGTAGTTGATTGGGTTAATACAAGAAGAGGAAGTGGATTGTTTGATATCAACCAGTTTTTTGAAACAGCAAAAGATTTAGATGTTGCTTTAGATGTCGAGCAAACCACAGTTCAGATAGCAGAGGCAATTGGACAAGGTGATTTAGGAACACTACTTCCTAAAATAAGAATGATAATGTTACTGAATAAGATACACTTTTATGGAGATAAACACCTTAGTGGTGAGATTTTTAGCCATTCACGGTTAAGACCTGTTTATGAAATGTTAATTGAATACCTTTCGGAGCTAAATCAGCTAGTAGAACAGACCGATCATTAATCTTCAAAAGTCTCTAAAACTCTAAAGTAAACCCAAACCACTGGATATCCTTTGGCCAGTTCTTTTGCATACCACTCATTATGAACTTGAGCGAACTCTTCAGGAGTTTTATCTTCCCAGCCTCTTGATATTTGTTTCAAGTCCTCTTGTGTAGCTGTCTCAAATGGCCTTACCTCAATTCTCTCAATCTTTGCTCTCGCAAAAACCCTTGGTGCAGCAAACCGAGGTCCATAAGTTAACTCTATTTCTTCAGCGTCAGACAGTCTGTCAATCCACTGGTGGCTTCTAGGCCTTGGCTCTAATGTTTTCTTTCCGTCTAGTACAAAGCCTACTTGATCTTTTAGAAACTTTAACTGTGGTCTTCTCTCGGTCATTTGCCTATTTTAACTTACAAGGATACAAAACTAAATAGTTATATAATTTAACGAGGTTAAGCCAGAGTGATTAAGACTTATCCAAGTTAGAACATCAGCTGGCAAGCAATCCATTTGGACTGCAGCCTTAATATCTCTTTTCATAACTTAACGTAATATTTTAAACATATCTGGCTCCGAATAGTACAGGGCGTTAGAACAATTATTCAAAGACAGACGGAATTAATACACATCCCAGACTTGCGACTCTTGAGCTTTGAATAATAAACAATCTACCCCCCACCCCGCCATTCACTATTTGTTGTTATACTTAACTCATGGGCAAAAGCATCTTGGTCATTGAGGATGAAACATTTTTACGCGAGTTATATATCTCATTACTTGAAGAAGAAGAAGGTTATACCGTTTCAAGTGCCGAAAACGGACTTGAGGGTTTAGTCTTAGCAGTAAACAACAGTTATGACCTTATCTGGAGTGACATTATGTTGCCTATAATTGATGGATTATCAGCACTCGAACATATCAACAAACTTGGCATAATTCTATCCAAATTCGTATTTGTTAATAACCTCGGGCAAGACGAAGTAATTAAAAAAGCATTTAACCTTGGAGCCGATGCGTATTGGATAAACAGCGCGCATACACCTGACCAATTAAAAACTTTTGCAACTGAACTTATTAACGATACCTCAGCTATTGATCGATCACAAATTAACGAACTAACTAATTTGCCAAGCAATAAAACATATAAGGAACTTCGCCCAAAGATCCTAAAGTTTACTTCACTCAAAGAACTTGAAATGATTGAAGCAAAACTAAAGATACAAATCTGATATGACACTAAAAAGCCCTGTCAGTTCCCGCCTTTACTAACCTTACCGCTTCATCAAAACTCTTTGGTGTATATTTTTCCCAATCTTCCTGCTTAATGTATAAAGCTTTATATTCCATCTTGCTTTGACGATTATTAACATCCTCACACCATTTCCCGACTTTCGCAGAATAAGCAGATTTGATGGTTTGGTGAGTAATTTAGGGC
>CAYZXG010000018.1:0-10983 GCA_964482365.1 uncultured Candidatus Saccharibacteria bacterium
CCACTCAGTCTATTCTTAATCTGTTTGAGGGACACTAGTTTGCGAAAGTCGGGAATTAGAAATAATTGATGCCTTTTTTCTTTTTATATACCAGATCGCTTCTCAAGGAAAATGAAATGCTACTAATTACGGGAAAATATATACTTTTGAGAAAACACTCACGAATTTCTTATACCCCAAAGGGTTCCTTGCAACCTTTAAGGGTTCCTTGCAACCTTTAAGGGTTCCTTGCAACCTTTAAGGGTTCCATTGCAGAACGCGCTCGCCACTCTGAATCAGGTAATAACAAAACTTAGCCATATTCGGATTTGACGGCGCATAGGTAGTCACTCCATCGGTGGCTTTGAGACATGCCGCATCACTACGATTCTCCAAATGCGCATACAACACATACGAACCAGCAGCATATTCAAGACCAACTCCACCAGAAGGTTTGACTCTCATATTTTCATAATAAATATAGTATGGATTCCCACCGTTTACCGCATCACCAGTTTTTTCGAGTGGATCGTGAGGAACAACTTTTGCAACGCTCTGCGAAATTATTTCGTCTAAAAAGCTGTCTTGAAAACTATAATCGGTATAATAACTTCCGCCAGAAATCACGTATGGACCATTAGTACCTCGGGGGAGCGAACCTTTTGTGAGAGTAAAATACGTCTCAACCGCCTGTGCGATTGTACCTAAATCCTGTTTTCTTTGGGCATCTCGCGCTTCCTTAATTCGTTGTCCGGGATCGATTGCCACAAGAACAACTGCTGCAAGAATGCCAAGCACCGCAATCACCACTAAAAGTTCAATGAGCGTAAACCCAGATGTTTTATATGTACTGTATGTCAAACTCTTACGCATTGTATATACAGGTTACGCGAGATATTTCGTTGGGTCAATACACTATTTTTTACGTAAAGATAAACCAAACGTTACTTATTGAGATCCAATACGCCAAGTTCATAGCTATCACCGTATTGAAGTTCTTTTCGAAGCAGTTTTTGTGCAAGCGCTTCTTCAAGTCGATCCTGAATTATTCGCCTCAAAGGACGTGCACCGTAATCTTCGTCATAGCCTAATCGCGCAAGCTCATTCACTAAAGAAACCGTCCAACTCAGGGAAATTTCATGTTGTGACTGTAAACGTTTTTTAAGCTTAGAAAGTTCCAAAACTACAATTTTGCTCATATCATTTTTGCTAATTCGCTCAAACATAACAAGACCATCAAAACGGTTAATAAGTTCCGGAGGAAATTTTGCCTCAAGACGTTCACGTAGCAATAATCCGTCTTCTTCGGTTACCACTTGCATGTCGGTAACCGCATTCGACGTTGCGATGATGATAGTATTTCTAAAGTCAACCGTTTGTCCTTCTTCACTCGTTAATCTGCCATCTTCAAGTATTTGCAAAAATAGATTGTGTATTTTGTTTTCTGCTTTTTCGAACTCATCGAGCAAAATAAGACTAAATGGCCGCTCATTCACCAGCGTGGTCATCTGAGAAATAAACGATACTATCGCACCAAATTCTGCAAATTCGCTCATATCAAAACGAACGAAATTATTTTCAACCATCTTAGTAAGTGCCGCTTCAGACGTTGTTGCGTCAAGCGTCGGGGTAAAATACACTTGCGCTAAAACTTTTGCAGTAAGCGTTTTGCCCACACCGGTTGGACCCAAAAACAAAAAGGATGCGATTGGTCGCGATGCCGAGGAAACACCCGTACGCGCACGTCGCATGGCCCGAGCGATTGTTGTAATTGCATCTTTTTGTCCAATAATGTGATCTGACAACAGTCTTTCCAGCGACAGTAACTTATCTGCTTCCTGGGTTGAAAGTTCTCCAACCGGAACACCAGTCATTGCCGAAACGGCAGATTGCACGTCAGAAACGGTAATTATTTTATCCTGACGCACCTCAACAGCTTTTTGCAACACATCTATGGCTTTACTGGGTAATACTGCTTTGTGAATATATCGTTCCGAGAGTTCAATCGATTCACTTAATGCTTGATAGGTAAAAAACACGTGCGATTTTTTTTCTCGATCCATGACAATGCGCTCTAAAATTTCCATGGTTTCAGATATGCCTGGTGGGGTAAGGGTAAGCACATCAAACTCGCTCACAAATTCGGCGTAGTTTTCAATATATTTTCTAAACACCTCGGGCGTTGTTGTTGCCACAATGGGAAATGAATGCGACGAAAGCAAAGGTGTTATGTAACCAATGAGCCCTTCATTAATAAGATTTTCCACCTGATTAATGAACAATATGGTTTCGCCAGCTTCAAGCTCAGTAAGAACACGACGTAATCGCGCTTCAACATTTCCTCGCCCTGATCCTCCAATGAGTCCCGCGGTATCAAGCTCAATAATCCGCCTTCCGGAAAGAAGTTTTACTAAATCTATGGTTGAGTTATCCTCCTTCGTACGACTGTTATCCAAACCCGGAGAGGTACCTAACAGTAACCACGCGACTTCATAAATAAGAGAACGCTTTCCAACACCTGCGGAACCAACCACAAGAACGTTGTTTTTTCGCGGACGTACAAGCGTTGTCATGATCTGTGATAATTCCTTTTCGCGTCCATATACCCGAGGCAACCGACGCTGTGCCGCTTGCTCAGTTAAATCAACCGAATACTTTTTGAGTTCTGGCAAAAAACCTGCAAACCAGCCTTTATTCACACCCTCTGATCGAATGAAAAACTCATTTCGCCAAAACTGCCAGCCTTGCCGATTCCACACTTGATTAAGAACCCATGTTTTTGCCGATTCAAAATCATGTTCGTTCAATCGAAACGTATGTAAGTACGCATAAAATGGCTTCATATCAGCATTATTGATAGATTCTTGATATTGCAAGTCCGTTTTTTTCACAGCAAGTGCAAGCCGCTTCCACAAAAGTTTTCGCACAGACCGATTCGTAAGATTTCCCTGCTTTATTGTGTGATAAAACCTGCGGTTACGAAAAACCAACCAATACACAAAAATGAGTAATACGATATACGGTAAAAGCAGGTAGGGATTTTGTGTGTACAGGAAGTAGGGGAGATAGTAGTAAAAAATTGGTACGACAAGCGCTACGAGAAATAATAGAGCGATCAATACCGAGCTAACCATAGTCCACACAATCCGTATCGTAATGCCAACCATATACCCAACAAGCGTTTTGTCACGCCTAAAAGGTGCAAAAAAATGTTTAAGGATAGCACCCAAACCCAACTGATCATAAAAATTCAGAATCGTTCTCGTAAAAAAGTAATAATAAAACGTGAGTGTATCGATAGTAAACCACAACACAAACCCAATAAATGGAAATACCCCTAATACATAATTCACGACGTTTGTTATTCTTTCTACCATGACAGATTTTCTCTTTCAGTATATAATTATGCTTCGCAACAAACAACGTCGTAATTTAATAATTAATCGACTAACAAATCAAAGCAAAGGAGTATTGCCATGCTTGAATCTGTTCGTCACATTGTTCCCGTAATTTCAGCACACCCGTTTGCATCTCTTATTCTTTTTTGGGTAACAGGATGCGCTTTGACGGGCACGTATATATGTATATCAGCCGAAACGTCTCGCATTCGCAATGAGGCGATGGGTACCATCGTTTTTCTTGGTGGCTCATTTTTGATCGGCCTCATTTTTCTTGAATACTTGTAGCAACACTCATCTGCAATATACCATCAACCTTAACGACCTACCCTTATCGGTAGGTCTATTTTTTCCTCCATGCGCCGTGGAATTTTTTGTGCGCTTGTTTGAGTTGAGGATTGGTAATATGGGTATAGATTTGCGTAGTTGAAACATTTTTATGACCTAAACTCTCTTGTACGGTTCGTAAATCCGCTCCAGCCGTGAGAAGATCCGTTGCAAACGAATGTCGTAACACATGCGGAGTCACATCAACAACAACACCCGCCTTTTTTGCATATTTTTTTACCAACCTTTGTATTGAACGTACCGAAAGTCGAAACCGTTCACCTTCGGGATCGTCTAGAAAATCATCCACTTCTTTGGCGTGTGATTTTTGATGTGCACTTACATTCTGATCACCGTTTATTTCATTTGGCAAGGTTTCGACTCCGACCGCCTTATCGGACTTGACTAATTGGTCGTCTTTTTTTGTTTCATGCGTTTTAGACCCCTTGTAGCGACTTGAGCCACTTTTGACCGTCACATCAACCTCATCTGACCAGCGCGATGCAACTGGTCCAGAATAATGCAGGAAAAGTGGCACAAAGGTATCGTCACGCTGATCAAAATATTTTTGTATCCACTCAGATGCCTCTTCACTAATAAAAACAATTCGACGATGACCTCCTTTTCCAAATATCGTAAATTCCCTCGTTTTCAAATTTATGTCATCGCGGTTTAATTTTGCAAGTTCTGACACTCGAAGTCCTGTACTGAATAACAACTCCATAATCGCTCGATCTCTTACCCCTGCAACTGTCTTGTTTGATGGCGCCGATAAAAAATCATCCAGTTGATCTCTATTTAAAAATTTAACACTATGCGTTGGCGAATATTTTGCTAGGACAACCTTTTCGGGCTCGACAATAGGCTTGTCTTGTCGAACTAAATATTTTAAAAATGAACGTATCGTTACCAAATAGTTATACTGCGTTGATTCCTTAAGCTTTTTATTGCTGAGAAAAACCCTGAATTTCCTTATGATATCAAGCGTTATGTCCTCTATCACCAGATCCTCTTTATCCAATTGATGCGAAAGCCACTGAGCAAAACGAGTTAAGCGATATTCATATTTTTCTGCCGTTGCGCCGGACAACCCACGTTCAATAACTATGTGCTCACAAAACCCAATTACTGCTTCATTATAGGAAAAACTCATGTTGTATCTATACTATCAAAATTATTATCGTCTCGCTTAATGTATGGTGATCCAAAGGATATTTTCACCCGAGAGAGTGGGTAGGGGAGGAATATCGTAAACGAACGATTGTTACACAATAATACGTGAAAATATGCGTAATAATTATCACCGAAACAGAATAATAAACAAGTATTCCACACCAGACTATGCCTACAGATCAAGCAATCTATAGCCACAGGGGAGTAAAGATTTTCCCGCACCCGCAACGTCGTGAATTGTTTAATTAGCGACGTTTAGTATAAAAACATATGCCGTTATCTATATATACACAATTACATCGAACAACAGTACCTCACATTTTTGCGCGATTAATACGAATACATACTTTACGACTCGCTCTCGGTGCAGAATTATTAATACGTATATTGGCATATATGACGGCCTCCCCCGGAAATGCATAAAAACGGGAAATTGTTGACCAATCTACCCGGGAGAGCATGAAGCGAAGAATAGACCCACGTAAAGCGATAATTGAAAGCATAGGCATCATTGCGAAAACGTTCTAACAGAAATACTCAACAATACAAAGCATTAATGCATTAATCGTACCTTTCCGACTGTGTCTTTTCGATAACGAAGATTAGCAGTTATCCACATTGATCGACAAACACTATGGGGCTATTCCGACACATCTTAAACTATAGGTCTACGTTTTATTCTACACATCCCCTACTCCTTTATAGATACCGCCTCACATTTTTGACACTGTATTCCCTACTACAAAGGGATATTTTTGTTTTTACAGCAAAAAATACAGTAACGTTATCATTAAACCAATGCTGGCATATTCACGAATAATTCCTTTTGTGAGAAGCTTTTCGCTATTATGTTGCATAATTCCCAGAAGAATAAACAACCATCCCACCATAAATAACGCGGTATACACTGCTGCTGCAAAGAAAAACGAGGGAATAAGCACAATTTCAATCGACAATACGATCCACAATATCTGCTCACTCAAGCGAGCTTTATGAGAAACAATAAATAGGTATGACAAACCATACAAGCACATGGATACCCAGAAAGTCAAAACACTCGCCTGAATCCCCCACCCGCTTGTGTTTAATACTGCCCATGCATACACAAAATACGAAAGTAAACCGTGTAAATATAAACTCGATAACGCTGGCCGTCTTAGGGGAATCTCCTTTACCGTCGCAACATTGAGAATATTTAATGTGAGCAGTAGTAAGTACATCCCAATAACACTTGTTAGTATTGCTACGATCTGGGCATACTGTGTAAAAATAGATGTTACATAGGCCATATTTGCAGCGTATAGCGAAGGGATTAGTAGAAATGGCACAATTTCAACAACTTTTAAATCAAACCCAAAACACCACGCCGACATGAAACCAACAATGCTCCCTACCAATATCACTGAAACACGCCCATCCACATAAAGGTACAGCAAAACCGCATAGGTTAATGCCGTAACAATGAGTCGTATTCGACCAGAAAAGATATACATAGGTTAACGTAGGTCTGGCATATCATCTGTTGCATCGATTGGCGCAAGCGTTTCACGCTGTTTTTCCGCGGCTTTTTCGACCATAAACTCAGTCTTTGCATCATCTTTTGTCATCAAAAAATCAGACTTTTCAGACTTTGCAGGTCCAACATTTGTAGGTTTTTGTTCCGCCTCTTGAGTCTTTATGGGAATAACTATGTCGCGTTTAGTAGTCTGAGTAGGACCCTGTGTAGCACTTTGCGTAGCACTAGGACTCGTAGCAGGAGGTATTTTTTCTGCTTCCATTGGAGGATCAGCCGATTCCGCACTATCGGTTTGGACTTGTGGCTTTGCGTAACTTTCGCGTAACACTGCTGCCCGTTCTTTTACTTCTTGTCTTTGAGCAATGCGTGCTGCTTTGGTGTCTTCGTCAATAATAATTGATTTTACTGCCGCCCATTTTACCGGCATCGTTGTCGTTTCAGGCAAAAGAACAACTATCTTATCGCCAATTTCACCTTCGTAAAAACGAATCGACGCAGAAATCACCAGATAATCTTTATCGCCATCTAACACAACCCACTGATTTTCTTTTTTCGTGAGAATCCCCTCAACTTCGATACGGGGAACCTGTTCACTAATTTTAAACGTATTAAAATCGCCCTGAGTAAGAAGAACTAACTTATCTCCCACCACAAGTTTTGATTTGCTCGCATAGTTGGGTGGTACTTGATACTTTTTTCCGTTTGACATCTGCACAAATTCACCGTCAAACACACCTTCTTCTCCAATTGGAATATAATTCTCATCTTCTTTTGAATCCGTCGGCACTGTATCGTCTTGCCCTTGAGGCTTGTTCTGAAGCTGTTCCAGTTCTTCTTGCAACTTGGCAATCTTACTTTGTATGTCTGTTTCTTCCATAAACTTAGTATATTGTACTACATTTACCCTACGATAGAGGTTTTTTAAACATCTCCGCTCTTTGTAGCTTAACCACATCATCATCCATTCCCGGGGCAAAGGTACGCTCTGCCCACCGCTTAACTGCAGCCTCGACTTTGGCACGTGGTCGGCCATAGGTAGCGCGCGAATGTGCAATAACCTCTTGACGTAAGTTATCTGCATCAGTAATTGGAGGAAGTGCAACCGCACTAAACGGCCGCGATTGTTGACTGCCGACCATAAGCTTAAGGTACAGCTGATATTTTCCAAGACTAATCAAATCATTTGATTCAAATACGGGTTCAAATTCTTTTGCAAGCACTTCAGCATCTTCTTGACCAACAACATACGAAACAATCGTTCCAACGTTACCAAACACTGCATCTTTTACTGTACTATCCCCTCCTGATTCAAGTTGGGAGATATACTGGTGAGCAATGGTTAAATTCAATCGATATTTTCGTGATTCGCTCAAGATAGAAGCAAAACTTGAGGTTGCAAAGTTTTGAAACTCATCAACATAGACTTGGAAATCCACGCGGTTTTCTTCCGACGTATCTGCCCTACTCATAGCCGCAAACCAAAGCCGACCAACCAAAAAAGCACCAAGAATTGATGAGTTATCCTCCCCTATTCCCCCTTTTGTAAGGTTACAAAGCAAAATCTTTTTTGTATCCATTATTTCACGTAAATTTACTGTTCCACCAGCTTGTCCAACCAAATTTCGAATTGTTGGGGTAGCCAAAAAAGGCCCAAGTCGGTTTTGAATAGGCCCAACGGCCTCAGCCGCTAATCGATCATTTTGCATAATTTGTTCAAATTCATTGTTCCAAAAGTCCTTTAGTATTGGATCCTCCACCAAATTTACGATGTATTTGCGATAAGACCTATCCACCAGAATTCGCGTAACGCCCAAAAGGGTAGAGTGAGGTATCTCTAGGAATGTCAAAAACGTATTTCTAAGCAAATGCTCCATTCGAGGTCCCCATGAAAACTCAAATCGTTTCCTAAACACATCAATAAGCCCTGAAACAACCAACCCTTTCTGGTCCGGATCGCTCAACTCAAACATGTTGAGTGCAACAGGATATTCAAAATCAGAAGGGCTAAAAATAACAACATCATCCACTCGTTCCTGAGGAATGTAATCCAGAACGTAATCAAAAAGGTCTCCATGAGGATCAATCACCGCTACCCCATTCCCCGCCCGAATATCTTGAATAATCATATTTCGAAGCAAGGTGGTCTTCCCAGTACCTGTTTTTCCGATTACGTACATATGTCGACGACGATCTTCTGATCGAACCCCAAACTCAACCTGTTTATTCCTAAACGTCGTTTTAGCAAACTTAACCGCTGAATCAGTCGGCAAATCAAGTGGCGGCTCAGACTTTTTGGATAAGATATAATCAATATTCGGCGTTGAAACTGACACACTCGGAAGATGATATATCGAGGCTAGTTCTTCGGTATTGAGTATAAAAACTTTTTCCTTTTCACGCGCCTGTTTCCGTGCTCGATAATCGGAAAGTAACTGCTGTGGATCAACAATAAATCCTGACCTACTAAACGAGTTCATCTCGCCTGAAGCAAATTGCTTGAATGCGGCAACCATTGACCCAACATTTTGCTGAGCTTCCGCTTCGGTTGGGGCAAATCCAATGATTCTCATACTTGTTGAATACCCAAGTAACGATAGTTTTTTCCGAATATTTTCGATTTCTGCCTTTGCCTCTTCGTCCATTTCATATTTTTTTTCCTCCGCATTACGATCTTCCATGTAGTACGAAGGGTTTTGAACAATTCCCATGATTATGTCCACAATAAACTGCACCCCCCTCACTCCAAGTGCCTCCATAAGAACTTGAGGTAACGTACGAGTCTCTTGTTTTTTCCCTGTTTTTAACTCTTTAATTTTTCGATAACCCGCATCTTGCCACCCAACAGGAGATGGCTTTACCACAACCTGAAACCACGCTTCTTCGTTTTCTCCTAATTGCTCAACACTACCGGTAATTGCCGCCAAAGGGTCAACTTCAAAATCAGGAAACGATTTGATCGGAGAATAAAAAGGTTTATCAAGAACGATCTCCGTACCTAATATTGAAACATCTTTGTCCATCTCTATCTTGGTATAGTCGTCAACTACGGCAATCTCTGCCGTTGGATATTGAGCATAAATCTGACTTTCAACAAATTTTTGGTGTTTTTTAGGAACATACGAATAGAAAAATATCCCTTCATGATTCGCGCGAATTTCGAACGAAAACACCCCGACATCTGTTTTGTCTTGCCGTAAACCATGAATTGCAGAAAACATCATCTCAGCTGCAAGAGGAGTTTGTTCATTCTGTTTAGGAACTTTAATCATTAGCAGAATTCCCTCCGAAACATCTGATGCCGCATCAGGCAAGACCACAAAAGAATCACGAACAGTTTTAATTGCCATACCAAACGACAAAATCGCAAGGGAAACCAGTAATATTACCAGAGCATAAATCATCTATTGTTATTTTCGCACTGATATTCTTTATTCGCAAGGCTTTGCAATAATCTTTGTGCCCTATTGTCGATAAAAATCATCACCAACGGTAACTACGACGTCAAACCTTGTTAAACTTTCCGATTTCTCCAGTGTTACTGCATCAACATGAAATATGCGCTGTAACCTTGCAATCGTTGGCGAATCTAAAACGTCAACATAGACCTTTATCGAGGTTTTTTCTAGTTTTTCGGGTGCATTTCCGACCTCAACAACGTCCCCCCCAATATTTTCAATCCACCGTGATGCTTCTGTAGCAAGACCCGAGACGGATGTACCATTATAAACTCCAATATTTAGTTCCTCGTCAACCACTGCGCTTTCAACAAAAACCAATTCAACGTACTGTTTATACACCGCTTTATTTAGGCTTTTTGACAAACTCAATAATTGCCAGCGAGAAAAACTTGATGAAATGTGATCAGAAACAACCTGTTTCCATATCTCTGAAGATATTTCTTGTACTTCGCGTTGCTCAAAAAGTGTCTCTCCGTAAGCAATAAACCCATCAACAACAATCGCGTTTTGGTACGCATACACACGCAAACTGTCTGACTTTAATGGTTCCACAAGTTTGGCATAAGAAACATCAGAACTTTGTGGGTCCAAACTAATAAACAAATCGGGAGCCACGAAAACAGTCATCTGCGTTCGCATGTTAGCTGGTGCATCCCCTATTTTCGTATACACAATTGGTCCTGATTGCGGAGTGTTTTGTAACCATACGCCTAACGCAAACACAACAACAAAAAGTGCTACTCCAATAAGTGCACTAAGAATTATTCCGAGTTTTTGCACCACGTCGCTGAACCGTGCCTTTTTTTGATATCGTTTCCACGATGCCATAATGTATAAGTACCTCGATTATTTTTTCACCAGCTACTGTCTCGGGTACTAAAACAGCATCTGCTCCGCGTTTTTTAAGGATTTGTGCCTGCTCCAGATCATTTGCGCGCATTATTATCCGCGGTCTGCGAGACAAAGATACCATAGCATCTAGTTCTCCCAGTAGGATTCCATTGTCTTCAAAATTCGGTACAGTAGAAATTATAACCTTTACCTTGGATACATCAAGTTCTGCGAGTAACTCAGCATCCGAAATATCCCCATATAGCGCAGTAATGTTACGTTTTAATAAGTTTTTGATTAT
>CAYZXG010000018.1:10993-13625 GCA_964482365.1 uncultured Candidatus Saccharibacteria bacterium
TATGGCAGGATCATAATCTATCACGATGAGAGGAACTTTCTGTTTATGTAAAATTTCAACAATCCCCTCCCCTGTGCGGTGAGCACCAAAAACTATTACCGGGTGTTCTGCATTTTCAATATTCTTCGAAAAGTCAGCACGCATCTTCTTTCGTTGAAATACTTGCAAAGGACGAGAAATTAGTCGATATACAAATTCACCCTGAGATATTAGATACGAGCTTCCCACAAGCGTAACAATCGCTACACCCGTTACCATTGAAAGTGTTTCCGACTGAACTTGTCCCAACGATACTCCAGTAGCAATAAGAATCAGTGAGAATTCAGAGATCTGCGACACAGTAAGTCCCGTTAAAAAACTTACCCTCCGGTGATACCCCATCACTCCCATAATTGAAAGTAAAATAAGCGGATTACCCAACAAAACCATAAGTGAAAAAATAATAATCATCGGCAATTGCTGGGCAAGATTTGAAAGAGAAAGTCCCAACCCTAAAACGATAAAGAACATGATAATAAAAAAATCTCGAAGAGGCTTCATTTTTGCAGCAATTTCAAGACTTACCCGAGATGAAGAGAGAGAGATACCTGCCAGAAAGGCTCCAACCTCTAGAGAAAGGCCTAGGTACTGCGTATACATCGAAAAGATTATTGCCCATGCCATAACCGTAACAAGCACCAATTCCGACGACTTGCCTGCTCGCTGTAAATAAACACCAAGTATTCTTCCCAACACAAACGCCATAGCAACCAACAAAACCCCGATTACAACAACGGTAAAGACCGAAGAGACAACTGATCCAACACCCGTCGATGCACTGCCAATAAAGTTCAAAACAATTAAGGCAATAACAGCAACAAGATCTTGAACAATAAGAAGACCCACCGAGATTCGACCATACAGTGCGTTTAGATCGCCCTTTTCCCCAAGAAGTTTTACGATGATAATTGTTGAAGAAAACGTTAACGCCACGGCAATATATAAAGATTCAATAACGCCAAACCCAAAAATCATAGCTGCCCCGAACCCAATTATTGAAGTCACAACGACCTGTCCGATACCCGTGGTAAGGGCAACAGGACCAACCTCATGAATCTCACGAACATTCAGTTCCAAACCTAGCATAAAAAGAAGAAATGCGACGCCGAGGTGAGAAAAAAACCTGAGGATAACCTCAGTGCTTTGATCAATGGCAAAAAGAGACAAAATTAATCCAACAAAAATATACCCAAGAATTGGAGGCAGCTTGATCATACGAGCAATCGTCCCCAAAACTGTTGCAAGAACTAAAGTAATTCCGAATTCAACAAGAAGTGTATCCATAGGCAGTAAATCAAGAATATCACACCGAACTCTATCTGACCACGTAAATGACATTGTATAATGATTCTATCGAACCGCTATACCCCACCGTACTATTTGAAACAAAGGATTATGCCGTTTTGAATAAACCAATCAACTATGTGGTTACTCCAGGCGCTACCTACGATGAAGCCTCTACACTCGTAGGGTGGCTTGTTGAAAGATACGGCAAATCAATCCGAGAAGCCTGCGTGCAAGGCCACAGACCAGGAATTGTTCATCGATTAGATAAGGATACGAGTGGCGTTATGGTCATTGCCAAAAATCTGGAAACATTCTTACATTTGACAGCACAGTTTGCTACACGAACCGTTCAAAAAGAATACAAAGCAGTTTGCTGGGGAAATGTTGAAAAAACTCTTGAGAAACACAACGGCTCGCGAGGATCATCTTTCACGATTGAAGCCCCTATCGGCAGAAACCCACACCGAAGAACACTTTGTGCCGTTGTGAAGGATGGAAAGTATGCTAAAACTATGTTTACTATCGATTCAGTTTTTCAGTATGCAGGTCAAACGTTTACGTCGATTTCCGCTCAACCACAAACGGGACGAACACACCAGATCCGTGTTCACCTCAAATCAATCGGGCATAGCATACTTGGAGATAATTTATACCAGAAAAAAAGCGAAAAGCAGCTTCTTGATACAAACGCAGAATTTGCTTCTATCTCAACCCGAATGTACCTACATGCACATTCACTGTCATTTATTCCGCCACATGAGACTCAGGAAAAAACTTTTAAGTCCCCTATTCCTTGGGATATTATGAACTCTCAAGGTAACTTGAAACTTCGATAAGAATCTGATCTGGTGTGTAAGCACTCTTAATAAGATATCCTACAGCTCCCAGGTCAAAACCTTTCTTAATCACTGCGTCTTGCCCTAGGTTTGTTAAAAATACAACCTTGCCCAACTGATCAAGATGTTTGGCACTATTCAACTCCTCCATAACGGTAAGACCGTCTTTTTTAGGAAGCATAATGTCAAGAAGTGTGAGGTCAAACTTATGCTCGTTAGCTTTATCGATTGCATCCTGTCCATCTACTGCAGTTGTTACGCGATAACCTTCCCCTACCAACAACTCCTCGTACAACTCACGAAGGAAAGTTTCATCTTCAACGATCAACACCGATACGTCTTGTGGTTTCACCATGTGTATATAGTACCAAATCCCCACACTTTTACAAGCACTCAATCTATGCACTCACAAAATAACGGGGACGTGCACTGTTGCACGCCCCCGTTAGGTTACTTTCTTCTTACTAGCG
>CAYZXG010000019.1:0-13623 GCA_964482365.1 uncultured Candidatus Saccharibacteria bacterium
TTTCGGATGCGATTGCTAAAATTGAAAGGTATACTTACCACATGTCGTTTGATGAATTTATAGCTAACCACATGTGTCATGATGCTGTTATTAAAAACCTTGAAGTTATAGGTGAAGCTGCACATAGGCTACCCAAAGATTTCATCCATCAAAATCCATCATTTCCCTTAAAAGAAACCATCGACATGCGTAATTTTCTTATCCACGATTATAGTAATATTGATCTTGAGATAGTGTGGAAAACAATAAAGGACGACATTCCGTCTCTCAAAGATCAAATCATTAACCTTCTTGGTGAAAAACCTACCTCAGCAAACTAGCAAGTGTAAGTAGTTTTTCTTGTCTTTGCCATAGCATATGATCCTCGTCCTGAGACTTTTTTAAACAGTCCTCTACGACTTTGTATTTAGAGGGTGAAAACGTGGCTTCATATTTGGATATAATCTCCTTGGCATGACTTAAAAACGTTATAGCCGTCTCACTTTTAAACCCTTGCTCACCCATACTCGCATACACTGCGCGTTGAAGGTCCGTACATGCATCTTGTAGAGTGGGGGAGTAGCTCATAAATATGTTTCGATGTTCTTCAATTTTTCTGAAACGAATGCAAGGAACGCACTTCGCGCCTCAGGATCAATAATTTCCATACTTGTGTTATTTGGTTGTCGAATATTGATAAGCGCATTCGTTTCGAATTGCTTGAGTTCAATATTGTAACCCCCACCCCAAATATTTCGACTTTCAGAGCCGAACTTCTCAATCAGAACAATTTCAGCATCTGCATGATATTCCCCACCAATTGCAATTATTTGTTTGGCGAGATCAGCCGTGACCTTGATATAGGTTCTATATTCCTCACGAGCTTTTTGAATATCTTCTTTTGTCAGCCCTTTTTCAATTACGACAACCATTAACCAATTATAACGTATTGAACCGTTACAAACGTACACTAAACATCAAATGTTTAGTTTCCCTTCACATGGACAAAAACGGCACGTTTCCTTACAACTTCTTGAAAATACACCCTAAAACAGCCGCTAGACCTCCAAAGTCTAGGTAATTAACAGGTATTGCGCTAAATTTCCAACAATCTCACTCTCGAGATATTAATCGCCTCATATCTATAGTGAATGTTCTTGTTATAAAACCATGGTAAAATTTGATCATGAACGAAAGACTAAACATAGATAATACATTCATTGACGAATTTTGCATCAACAAAGGAATAGCCTATTTAGGTTTATTCGGCTCATTTGCACGAAATGAGCAAACTCCAACAAGTGACGTAGATGTTTTAATAGATTTTGATTATCCACAATCGTTATTTGGTCTATCAAGAATAAAAAGCGCTTTAGAAACCCAGTTTGGTAGACCTGTAGATCTTGTAACGCGTACTAGTTTAAAACCAACAATTAAACCGTACATTGAAAAAGATATCCAAACCCTGTATGAAAAAAGATAGTATTGTCTATTTGCAAGACATTTCGGATGCGATTGCTAAAATTGAAAGGTATACTTACCACATGTCGTTTGATGAGTTTGTAACTAACCAAATGTGCCAGGACGCTGTTATTAAAAACCTTGAAGTGATTGGTGAAGCCGCCCATAGACTTTCCGAAGACTTTTCAACACAGCATCCCACGTTCCCCCTAAAAGAAACTATTGATTTACGAAATTTCCTTGTTCACGATTACAGTAATATTGATCTTAACGTTGTCTGGAAAACAATAATGGATGATATTCCTCCTCTCAAAACCCTTGTTTCTGGCCTTATCTCTCATTAATCATTCTCTTTGGTTTTATGCCATTAATCAAAAACGATACATACAAAAAGGCGAGGGGAGGGCGGTCGCGATTGCTCGACATCTTCTGCGCGGATTGTGATGAACACATTTGCTTGTACCAAAAAGATGGACCAGGAATTTTAAAGCGTATGTACCTGGACAGAATATCGGACAGCGTATATGCAGACCAACAAAATGTTACTCTTGCTTATATCCCTCAACTTATATGCCCACAATGTAAATCCCACTTAGGAACTCCCATCATCTACAAAAAGGAATCCCGGCTGGCTTACCGATTATTTGTTGGTAGTGTATCCAAAAAACTCAATAAATAAAAACCGACAATTACAACCCAAACTTCCCAGAACTAGGTCAGATCTTTGTTAATCTTCCCAATCGCTTCAAAAATCTCATAAAAAGAATCAACCACAATGTCAGCTTTAGTTAACACATCCCGGTTATGCGTTGTCGTTATGGCTATGCAAAAACTTCCTGCGGCCTTTGCAGACATGATTCCATCCTTTGCATCTTCAATCACAACACACTCATCTGGTTTAAAACCAAGCAACGAGATAGTCTTTTGATACGGCTCAGGGTTTGGCTTGCCGTGTTTTACATCATCTGCTGAGACAATAACTTTAAAATACGAATCTATTTTGAACTCATTTATCGTCAACTCAATCTCTGATTTTGATGCACTCGAAGTAAGAGCTAGTACAAAAATGGTTGACAGCTTTTTGACAAGATCTACAACTCCAGGGAAACTCTTTTTATGCTCAGGGAAAAGGTTTACATATGCTCTACCTTTTCTCACTAAAAGATCCCCAATGGGTAACTTAAGAGCAAACTTTTTCTCCATATCTTCAAAACCATCTCTGTCAGTTCTACCAGCATAGTCATTTAGATAATCTTTATGAGAAATGCCAATCCCATAAGGCAGAAGAACCTCATTAAATGCAATAGCGTGAATTAACAAATCATCTATAATGACTCCATTCATATCAAAAAGAACTGCCTTAATCACAAATCAATTATATCGCACTGCCTAACCTAGACCTGTCGGGTCTAGGTCGTTTCGTTACGCGTCATCCAAACACATGGTACATTTATAATACGCATGAAAAACATAAAAACATATCTTCTCGTTGGCGCACTTATTATTATTTCAGTCATCTTTTATGAAATCGTTTTGAAGAACGATTCACGCTCACTTGCTCCTGAAGAGGAACATTTTCTCGATCAACAAAATTCACCTCAAGATTATGACAAAAATCTCTTTAAATAACAACGGGTTTACCCTCATTGAACTATTGGTTGTGATTGTGATTATTGGTCTTCTAGCAGGCATAGGAATTTCAAGTTTTGGCGGCTCACTGGTAAGAGCACGCGATACCAAAAGAAAAGGCGACCTTGTAGAACTCAAACTTGCGCTCAATCAGTACTATTACACCTACGGCAAATATCCACCATTTAGACCGTCAAACACCTGTGGAGGAAATCGATCCGACTGGGCAACAAGCATCTGTACCGAATCAAACTGGCTCACAACCGATGATAATTTTTTGCAGTTTTTAGAATACGTTCCCAAGGATCCCACTAACAAAAAAGGCAATGATGATACTCCCTGGTGGTTTGCGCTTAGTTATACCTACGGTGTATCAGCTGATGGACAAACATATGATCTATTAATGAATCTTGAAAACACGTCTGATCCTGAACGATGTGAACTTAGATTGTGGCACTCAGCGGCAGTTTGGCCAACAGACACCGGATGTTTTAGCACGGCAACACTAGGAACTGTTCCCGATAGAGCAAAACAAATCTGGGCAGTAAAATAGTATACTGTTACCACAATCGTGAAACTCCTTATCGTTGAAGACGACATTAAACTAGCTAAAAACCTTACGCAAATTCTTATGCGAAATAGATTTGTTGTTGACATTGCTCATACAAAAGAAACTGGATTAATTGAGCTTGAGGTAAACGAATATGATTGTATCTTGCTTGACATTAATCTTCCTGATGGAAATGGTTTTGATCTGGTCGAATCTTTAAGAAAAACAAATAATAAAACACCGATTATCATTATTACAGCTCGCGGTGATGTAGAAAACAGAGTAAACGGGCTTAACTTAGGAGCAGATGATTATATCCCAAAACCCGTAGATTCAAATGAACTTATTGCACGAATTCACGCGGTGGTGCGTAGAAATTCAAACAGTGCCCTGCCTATAATTAAGATCGGTTCCTTAACCATAAAACCTGCAGAACATATTGCCTTAATTAAAAACAATACGCTCGAGTTAACAGCTAAAGAATTTGCAGTTCTCGAATATCTCGCTTATCATAGCGGACAAGTTGTAACCCGAACAATGCTCATGGAACACATTTGGGGAAGCGATTTTGAAACATTTTCAAACGTTGTCGATGTATATATTCGTAACTTACGCAGAAAACTCGAGCAACAAACAAAGGTTTCGCTTATCAAAACAATTCGTGGTAAAGGGTATATTCTAGGAACAGATGCACGCAAATAAATTCAACATTTTTGGCAAAACCTTAGCAAGAAGATTATCTCTCTGGTATCTTGCTTCTATTGTATCGATTTTTCTTCTCTTCGCTTTCACCATTACTGGATTATTTTGGGCAACACTTAAAGACCAGATCGACCATCACGTGCATATTGCGGTAACAGAAGCACATCAAATAGTTCAAAATTATAAAGGCGATGAACGTGATTCTCTGATCAAAAACCTCGTAAGCGGACAGGGGATGACCGTAGTCGTTTTATCACCTGACGGTTCACCGATTCTTGAAACAAACAGTCCGGACGTAGCCCTCACTACGGAACATCAACTTCAAAGGATTCTTGCGTTCAGTAATCTAACTGTAGAAGCACCCATACATTTCACCGTAAATAATATACGTTTTGCAGCCATGCCAGTTACCGTAAGTTCAGGCAATGGAATTGTTGCAGTTGGATATTCAACGCAAGTCCTCAACGCAACCTACTACAAAATGCTGCTTATTATCATAGGAGTTTTATGTTTAGGGGTTCTGCCTGCAACACTCATTGGACAGCATTTGCTTAAAAAACAACTTCTTCCGCTAAATAACATCGCCGAGCAAGCTAAATCGGTGAGTAACTTATCGTCATTATCAACGCGAATTACCATCAATTCCCCAACCGAAGAACTAGAAACTATTCAAATTGCATTAAATACCATGCTTTCTCAACTTGAAAAAACATTTAATAGCGAGCGTGAGTTTTTTGCGGAGGCTGCCCACACACTTAAAACACCACTAGCCGTTCTTCGTTCTCAGATTGAAAACAGTTCTCTCGATTTAATGCAAAAAAACGAATTGCTTGAAACAATAGATCATGCTAACGATACAATACAAGACCTTTTATTTCTTTCAAAAGTTGGTGCGAAACCTCAAGATACAACTGAATTTTCACTTTCAACGGTAATGACAGACTTGGCTGAACTGGCCGTAACTCTTGGAGAAGAACTATCTCTATCTGTAACAGTGGATATCCAAAAAAATGTCTCAATCGTAGGCGATAAAAAATTACTTCAACGAGCACTAAGCAATATCGTTCATAACGCCGTGATCTATAATAAACCTCACGGTTCGATATTACTTGTCCTAAAAGAAGAAAACCGAAACATTAAAATAATAGTTAAAGATAGTGGACGTGGTATAAGTAAAAATGAACAGTCTCGTATCTTTTCAAGATTTTACCGAGGCGAAGATGTAAAAACCCCAGGGTCAGGATTAGGACTAGCGATCTCCAAAGCTGTAATTGAACAAATGAATGGAACCATCACGTTTAGCTCTATACGCGATACAGGAACTAAAATAACGATATTATTCAGCCATTAGAATTCTTCATCTTCTCTTCATTTTTGTTTTGGTATTGTTTCAATATAAGTATATGGAACGCACAACACCTGACTACAACATAAGATTTAAACTCAACCAATTGCGTAAAATCACTGAAAAAGATAGATTCTGGCAAGGAACAACATTAACACTTTTCGCAACCCTGATTGCAACTCAAACATTTGATATCTCCATTACCCCAAAATCGTGGTTATCCAAGTCAATCTCTACAGTTAAAACGGGAACAACTATTCAACAAAATGAACCTACACTCACATCACCCGACACAACATTACTCTCAAGCGCCGTACTTCCCGCAGAAGGCGTTACACTGCCTATTTCATGGGGAGACCTTGGGAAACGAATGATTGTTGATGGCGTAATTGATGAACAAAAGTTTAGACCACTTTTTGAGAATGGACTCTCCGCTGAAGAAGAACAGCTGCTTTCAGGAAATAGTGACCAACCAATTGTATTGAATTTGCAAAATAGTCGCTATTTATTGGATCTTCTGTGGGCGTTCGGACTGAGTAATAAAAATGAGATTCTTGATACGGGAGAAATGACTGATCCACAATACGGCGGAACTGGTGGCTTTGCATCTACTGGAGGGTGGTCACTCGCAGTTGGGGCAGGTAACGACCACTATAGCAAACATACTTATGTTACCTTGACGACTGAACAACAAGCTCTTGTTGATAAAGCTTCACGGGGTATTTTTCGTCCATGCTGTGGTAATTCAACTCACTTTCCTGATTGTAACCACGGCATGGCAATGCTTGGATTACTTGAGTTAATGGCCAAAAATGGCGTTGGTGAACAAGATATGTACCGCGTAGCGCTCAAAGTAAACTCTTTCTGGTTTCCTCAAACATACCTTGATCTGGCAACATACTTTGAAGAGCAAGGGACATCATGGGAACATATAGATGCCAAAACTGTTTTAGGTTCTTCATACTCAAGCTCACAAGGATACCAACAAACCCGGGAGAATATAAAAAGCCTTCCAAAACCTGCCCAGGGCGGGGGAGGGTGTGGGGCGTAACTACCATGCAAAAGTACTAATGAGTAAAAACCAATATCATTCCATACAATCACAAAAGGAAAACAAAAAGCGAATAGACCCTTTTGTAATTGGGGTAGCCATTACAATTCTCGTCGTTTTTATAGGGATTGTAATGTTGGGCAGTTCCGCTGGCACATCTCCTGAAGTTATCACGGATGCCAAGGTAGCAATCACACCACTTAAAGAAACATCTTTTGATTGGGGAACTATAAGTATAAACGGAGGGGTAGTATCCAAAACATTTGATATCGAAAATGCAAGTGATGCCCCACTTAAGCTATACGAAGTACTTACCTCATGCATGTGTACAACGGCACAGTTAACAACAGATACCCAGACATCAAAAAAATTCGGCATGCATGAAAAAAGCTCCAGCGTATTTGAAGTAAACCCTCATGAAACGGCCACACTAACCGTAGAGTTCGACCCAGCATTTCATGGTCCAAGTGGCGTTGGTCCAATTAGCCGAACAGTGACTATGAATACCAATGATCCACAAAACCCAACATTATCATTTAGTCTTTCCGCAGTCGTATCAAAATAGTAAAACCCCTCATGGTACAAAAACGAATTCTTCTTAGCACACTTTTTATTGTCGGACTTGGACTAACATGGTTTGTGAGCCAACCTACCAACTACGCGTATACTAACACTCCACAAGAAAAAAGTAACCAACCATCGGTAACCATGATCTCTCCTAAAGAGCTTGCACTTCTTTCAGATAAACCATCTACATTTGTCATTGATGTTCATACTCCAGAACAAACTCACATACCAGAAACGGATGCTTTTATTCCCTATGATCGCATTGTCCAAGATATCGACAAACTCCCAACCGATAAAAACACACCGATCGTTGTGTACTGTCGTTCAGGGGGAATGAGCGCACAAGCTTCAAAAGAACTTATTTCTCTTGGTTATACAAACGTGTATGACCTTGAAGGAGGTACCAACGCTTACAGAGAGCAGCAGGTTTCAGTTTCATTGTGGCCAAATGAACAATCTCTTGGAACCGTAATTTATGGCGATGTGGCGAGCTTAAGCTACACACTCACCAACTACACGCCACTGCCAATTACCATAACGCGTGTTTCAACATCCTGTGGATGCACAAAAGCAACGGTTGAAGCAACAAAACTTGATGCATATCAAAGTACCATCGTTGATGTAATTTTTGATCCAGCTGTTCACAAGGACGATACCGACTTGGGCGATTTAACGCGCAGTATATATATTGAAACCGACAACTCCAACTTCCCAAAACTCGAAACAATGTTTTCAGCTACGGTAGTTAAATAAAAATGGATACCATATTTCAACTTTCATTACTCGCCTCATTTATAGCAGGCATGGTGGCCTTATTTGCACCATGTTGTATTACGTTTTTACTTCCTGCATATTTTGCAAACGTTTTTAAAGAAAAAAAGCGCGTAGTTTTAATGACGTTTATATATTCGCTTGGAATCTTTACAATCATGATTCCAGTAGTTTTAGGAGCAAAGGCATTGACTCAACTGTTTTTTAGTTTCCACGATCAAACCTATATAATTGGGGGAGTATTTCTTATCTTGGTAGGTTTTTCTTCTCTTATTGGTTTTAAACTTCCGATGCCTAACTTTAGTTTTACAAAACAGGCAGACGATCCCTTTTCAACCTATCTTCTAGGAATTATTTCCGGTATCACCAGTGCGTGTTGCGCTCCTGTTCTTATTGGTGTCCTCGCGCTTTCTACCTTAAGCCCTACGATGGTACAGTCACTTTTGGTAGGATTTTTTTATGTACTGGGAATGGTTACCCCACTTTACCTTGCAAGTTTACTCATAGACAAACGAAACATTTTAGAAAAACCAATATTTAGAAAACCATTTCGTGAAGTAACTTTTTTGGGCAAAACTCATATGATCATGGTTTCTGATCTCATTTCTTTTACACTATTTTCAATCACCGGACTTATCATTATATATCTGTCGTTATCTGGTAGATTAGCAATGCAACGTAGTGAGGAAAGTGTGACCCAGCTTATCCAATCAGTAGCTGTCGGAGCAACATCATTTGTTCAAAAAATACCAGGGCTTGATATTGTTTTTGTCCTGACAGCTTTTTGGCTGCTGTATAAATTCCTGAAATACATCAAACGTGAGAAGTAAGCTTTGCTTATAACTGCCAACTAAAAGTCTCTGATTTATTATCGACCCCTTCAAGAATCAATGTCAACTCCTTTGGGTTTTCTAAAAGAGGTTCGAACACTAACTCTCCTGTAAAATGATGACCGCTGTTTCCCCCAGTCCATTTTGTGGGTTTATATGAATTACCGAGTTCATCGGTTAATGTTGCAATCTTTGTATAGTCATAACTTAATTCCACCGAATGGGTGTTCATGGAAACTTCAAAAACAACCTCTTTCCCAAACACAACTGATACTGGCTTGACCTCAACCTCTACAGCTCCCATTGTTTTGGTTTGTGTTAATAATCCTGAATTTTGTGAATGTGAACCTGCTTCTATTGTTGTAGATGCCGTTGCAGAAATTTCCTGTTCTTGTTTTGCCGATATCCCAAAGATAACCACTCCGGCAATAACGAGTAAAATAACAAAAAATATTTTTGAGTTCATAAGACCTCCTTGCGCTTAGAAGAAATATAACTGAATAATTCAGACGGACTGGCTTTGCCGGTAATAAACCAGAGCATCATGCTAATACCTATCAGATTTGTGACAACTCCAAAAATAAGTAGTTGTTCCTGATATTCAGATAGGAAAAGTGCTGCTGCCGATAGCCCAAGAATAGGAAGAAGATCAACGGCGTGATGAGCACAACAAGCTACCATTGCCATTCCTGATACTGCCGTACTGGTACCAGCAGCCATTTGAGAATCTTTTTTTTGGACCAGCTTAAACCGAACTCCTTTACGCATTAGCCAATACAGCCCCATTTGAATACCAAAACCAATAATCAAAAAGCTCATCCATGGTTGAAAAAGGGTGAACTGGGTGAAGGGATGCCGTGGATCACCGGTTACTGCATAAAGCAAAAGATAATAAAAAGCACTTAAACCTAAAATACCTACAACAAAACCTTTAAGAAAAATAGGAAAAGTTGGGTTTTTACCTGTAAATTCATGGTTCATGATGTATTTATGATACGAAAAACAACATGAAGTAGGGATGAAACCGATTCTTAATTTGAGTTTTCCGAGAGAAGTTACTGTTTTCCGAATTTGTTTAACCTATGAAATAGATCGCTTGCAACGATAGGTAGTCCAATCAGTCTTGGTTCTCGGACGAAAGGCAACTTTTATAAAGTACAGAAACAAAACGATATTAAAAAAAACCAGGAGCCAATTGCCATAGTCGTAGTTCATAGAATACTACCTTAATGTTTGTGATTACTATCTTGCATGGTTCGACCATGCTCACCACTAGTCATAAAGATGTGCATCACCAGACAGGTTAAAATAATAACTCCAAACCAACCTAAGCTTTGTACCTGAGGGATAAAAAGGTAGGCAAGTCCGGTAATACCGATCAAAACCAAACAGATGACAAGATGATTAGTATGCTTCATATAACCTCCATTATGACTATATAAAAAACAACATGAAGCTAGGATGAAGCATCCTATGGTTTATCTACCTTCCCTGTATTAATGCACTTACTTTTAACGAGTGAACCACATATACTGTGTTATCTGATGTTGCGAACAGTCCATTCCTTTTGCATCAAAAGCTCTATAAAATAATAGCCTGCATCCGTCTTAGTTTTACTAGGTTGACTGGTGTTTTGTAAAATGATGCGGAACTGGGGAAAATATCTGCGCAACTCATCTTCATTGAACAAAGAAATTTTTGATTTTATTCCGCCGACTTCTTCGCTAAATTCTTTTTGTGCTGAATCATGGCTGGCGAATGAACGCACTAATACTTTTCCACCAGTTTTACAATGCGAGGCAATATTCTCAGCATAGCTTATTACTTCATCACGGGTGAAACAGTGTATGACTGCCCAGTCAAGAATAAAATCAAAAGTTTCGTCCTTGGGGAGAAATGACCAATTATTCAAATCGTGACACATAAAAGCACAGATTTTTTCAACCTTATTATCTTGCGCATTATTTTTCGCATATTTTATCGCTTGCTTAGAGATGTCAACGCCAAGGACTTTTTTAAAATCACCAGCTAGTGCAAGATAGATTGATTTTGTCCCAGTTCCGCATCCAAGGTCGAGCGCTGAAGTACCTGATATTTTACCGCTATCAACCAAATCCTTAAACCAGTCAGCCTGCGTGTTTTGCCACGGAATTTCACTCAATGGCTTCTGATAATATTGATCCCAAAATGTATTCATATGTTTGATAGACTGTTCGCAATTTGGACGAGCATTTGGCGTTAGCCAAACGCGAGCCGACTATGCAGTGTTGTGTGTTGTATGTTTTTTCCTTAGCTCCGTTAGGAGCTGCCTTTACTATTATAGGAGAAAATCGATTTTCGTCCTGGCGAAGGGCAAGAGGAGGTTAGGGAGTGAATTGCCCTGAGCCAGGACACCTAATCATTCAATAAGGCATAGTCAGATGCATTTTCAAGTACGTTTGTTTCGCCAACATACACTTTGGTCAATTTTGTGATATCAATTCCGTCGATATTTACATGTGGAATGATGTTTTTGTCAAGAAAAAACTCCAAAATTCTATCTGTCATTGTTTTGTCTGGGACATTCAAACATATGGTATCTACATTGTTTTCGGAAAGAACATTTCGAACCTTCTCCAGCTCTCCAGCATATTTGTTTGAAGTAAGTAGATCAGCAGGTAGAAATTTGCAACTTGCAGTGGTCGTAACACTTGGGAATTTCTCTTTGAGAGATTTTAACGATACAATCGGTGACCATTCGCTCGGATAGTCATGGTCATATTCAAGATTGTAATCAAACTTGAATTCTGTAGCAAAAGTATGGGCAAGACATCGATGTACCCCTACTTTTGTAAGTACCTCCTTAACAACAGGCCATGCTTCTGGTTGTTTGCAGTCGACAATAACAGGAATACGAGCACTGACTATTAAATCCACTGCTTTATCAAAATCCATGCAATCAGGCTGTCTCTTCCCACTTATCCTGTAATATTCTTTTGAATGACCAATGTATGGTTTTCTATTTTCGTCTATTGCTATATCCAAATCCATGCTTTTGTTTTCAGAAATGGCCTGTTTGATAGATTTTTCAGACGCATCATGGGTGTGGAAAAGTGTAAATGACTTTTCGGAATCTAGAATTCGTTGTGCAAGTGATTTTTGCATATTTAGTTTCCCTTATAAAAAAACAAAAAATCGATTTTCTTCATTATACATTATAGTAAAGCAACGCCATCAGGCATAAAGGAAAAAACATATTTCACACAATGTGCTTCGGTATATGCGTAGTTTACGACAAAACTGAAAGTTTTGGAAGTAAATTGCGTATATACCGAGTTAGACGAAGTCGCGAAGCGACAAGACTAACGAGGCGTAGCCGAAGCACATTAGCCAAAACCCAAAGAGAGCGAGCGATTTTGGCTAACGTTAGGGATATGAGAAGTTCTGCATAGCGTTAGCGAAGTAGAATTTGGGCGAAGGCTTTTGCAAAAAGCCGTAGCCTCATACACGCTGTTGTACGTTGTGCTTAATTCATTAATTGGTATGAGTTAGCTAGTAGAGACATAAAAGACCCGTCAATGTCACTAGCCTTTTCAAACCTAAAATAGTTATGAAACCTATTTGCCGAAACTTTTTCAACTTTGATTATTCTGTCGTCGTTTATTTTTCGATCCATCACCAAGTTAAAATCCAGCCAATTTTTCCTTGGATGTACGCCACCAAAAGCAGACTTGCTTTTCAAGTGTATGGATGTTTTTTTAGGCTCAACAATAACAGGACCAATGTTTTCCAGCTTTTTCAAAATAACTTTGTAGATCTCGAATACAGTTGGAGATTTGTTCGAAAACAAGTAGGATACATCTGATCTATTTTTCATTTTTAGTTAGCTTGTCAATTATCAAGCCTAACAAGCCCCCTAGTATCAAAGTCATGAAGAAAATAGGCAATAACGATACTGGTTCATTCCAACCAATCAATATTGCGGAAGGGAGCAAAACTAAAAATGAAAAAATGATGCCCTTCATAATACTGTTAATTTTGAGATTTACCACCGAAAGAAAAAATCCAATAACAACCCACATTGTGAAAGCGGAAAAATTGGCGTCCCACGTTAGTTTCTGAAGTACCATCGGGACAATATCGATAATCCCAGCTACCGTACCGCAACTCATACCAATTAATATTTTTCTCATAAATTTATTCCTTTCTTTGAATTAAGCATTTCGTACAACTCCTTGTTATTCGAAGTCTTTTCATAATTTTTTACAATATTTGTATATTATGCGAAAAATATGATGGATTTCAGACCATACAAAGGTGACTTGAGTTTACTAAATTCTATTAATCTATGCAAACAGAACTTCAAAAAACTGAGCGGGAACTAAAAATCCGAAACTAAAAAATAATGATACTCATCGAGACAAAGCTACGGGGTATCTGTCATCCCGAACTTGTAGTTTCTACTGAAACTAGGGATCCAGTCTGGATTCCCATTTTCACGGGAATGACATATGTCCAAACGACGCAAAGCGTAGGGAAATTATACCTTGATTATGAATTAAATCCCCTTATAGTCGTCAAACCTCCAACTTAGCTTTCCTTAGCGTCATGGCGTTAATGACGACGATGACCGAAGACATACTCATTAAAAGTGCGCCAACTGCAGGAGTTAGTCTAAAACCAAGTGGGATAAATAAGCCAGCCGCGGCAGGAATTGCCAAAACGTTATATCCCACTGCCCAAAACAAGTTTTCAACCA
>CAYZXG010000020.1:0-12432 GCA_964482365.1 uncultured Candidatus Saccharibacteria bacterium
CCGAATATCACAAACTAATTAAATTTATATCTCTCCCCCTCTAACAGCAACATATCTTTCATACAAGACATAAGAATTTAACAGAGATTAAAGACAAAATCCTTGGTGAATGGAAAGAGTTTTTTAAACCAGAGAGATGGAGCAATGTATTTGAATTTAGAGACTATCTCCTTTCAAAAGGATTGAAATGTCTCACTCAAACGCTCCAACATTTCTTTTTTATAGACACAAAAAGTTCGAATCCACGTTGGGGTTAGCAATAATTAGCCTATATAACAAGCAAAAACAAGTGGCTCCGCGTGGTGCACGAGGTTGGAAACTATGTCATTAATGAGTTTGGCTCTTCTTTCAATAACTTCTGAACTGCAGAAAATTTATCACCCTTTAAAATCGTTGCCCCTTGACCCGGTAAAATAATGTACGAATCAAGTGACAGTTCGTTCCCATTATCATCAAGAACACTCCCTCCAAATGCATTTGCGGCTACTGCAGCCGGCAAAATATCCCATAACCCAGCTTCTTGTACACGATGGACTACTACAGCACTCTTATGAGGATTAATCAACGCATATAAAGATTTTAAACCCAAAGCTGCTTGTCTAATTGCGACTGCCCCATCGACAGTAAGCATCTGGGATTCAACTTTGTCTCCAGGACGCTGATCAACATATACTGCATACTCTTGATTATAGTTTCGCACATTATTCTCACGTATCATTTTTCCCCTATTATCAGCATCAATAAAAATCTTTTCTCGGGTAACAAAGTTGTAGCATGCAGCATATTTTGCGTGAGACTCTTCAACGATACCAATAAGCAAACAAAAGTCAGATGCAGGCCCTAAATCATGAGAAAGAAAATCTTCGATGTTTCCAACCTCCATGGCTTTATTCACATATTCAATGTATCCCAACGTACCATCAATTGGATCAATTGTCATATAGTTACCTGATTTAGCAACCATAAGATCTAACACACCCTCTTCTGAAACAACTAGGAACCCATTCTGTGTTGCAATATCACTTAACTTCTTGTCAATTGCTTTGTCACATTCTGTTACCAGGGTCTTGTTAGCCTTATGTTCAATATCCAGATCAGCGGAAAGCGTAAAAGTTATTAACTCTTCTTCAGCAGCAATAATCATCTCATCAAATAATTTAAATGCTTTGTCTCTAGACACGTGAATATTATACCTTAGTTCTATCGTCTACTCTGGGTATTAAAATAAGGTTGCTATGAAAGCAAAAACAAGTGGCTCCGCGTGGTGCACGAGGTTGGAACTATTATCCAAGGTCAGAAGGAATTTATACACATCCCAGATTTGCGACCACTGAACTTTGAATAAAAATTTACCCCACCCCGCCACTCACTATTTCTCGCTCGAAAAAACCTTGATTTGAAGAGGGATCAATATTTTTAGCCTATTTCAAAAAAATCTTCATCCTGAATCATAGATAGATGGGTATCAATTTCTGTAATTTTTCACGAAACGATTGATAATATCTGTCATAGTCGCTGTCAGTAATACCCCTCTTTAGCCTTTATGAACCATTAGATACCCAATCGGTTTAGGGGTGCTCCATAATTCTGAGAACCTTTCAACGTATTTGATTATATCTCTAGGTTGAAAACAAGACAAAAAAGACAGTATAAAAAGAAGATTTAAGTACTGTACAATACATAATACTCATTTGTGTATGCAGCAAAAAAATTACAATCCTGAAGAGTTTAAAGCAGATATAACTAGTGTGGTTGAAAAAGAAAACCTTAGGAGTATTAATCTAGGTTGCGGATGGGATTTGTTTCCAAAAAATTGGCTTCATATCGGTCTTTTCGAAGACAATCGAATTCCATATGGCTCGGTGCGGAAAATCAATGGAGGTTATGTTGCCCACTACGATATACGTGAAGGGCTACCGTTTTCTGAGAACAGTATCCAATATATCTACGGTAGTCACGTTATTGAACATTTCTCTTTGCAAGAAGGGATTGACCTCTTTGCGGAATGTCATAGGATTATGAGAAGTGGTGGAGCAATCAGGATGATAACTCCTGATCTTGAAATATGGATTGGAAATTACCGTGAGAACAACCGTCAGTACTTTGATCGCTTTTATGAACTACACAAATCTTTCCCTGACTTAAGAACGAATGGTGAGATTTTAGTCGGTCAAATTCAAGGGTGGGGTCACAAATGGCTATACGACTATGACTCATTGCATGACGTTATGGGTCGAGTAGGTTTTGCGAACATAAAAAAGAAAACACATTATGAGAGTGTTATTCCAGATTTAGAAAGTGTTGAACCATCAGTTGAACTTCGCACTATGGAATCTCTCTATATTGAGGGTGAGAAAGTTAGTTGAGGTTAGTTACTTTCAAAATCTCCTGTACTACATCCTTTACTGACATTTCAGAGGTATCTATCAGGTGTCCGTTTAGAAAGGGAACTTGCTTAATTCGTTTATTAATTACCAGTGAAGATTCTAAGTTTTTCCACTCTGACTCTCTCTCCTTTTGACGTTTAATAAGTATCTCTTCACTAGCATACAGAGAAATTATGGTTGGTTGTTCTATTTGTTTTAACTCACTTAGAAAATAAGCAAGTTTTCTAGGGCTAAAACTATCAACCACGAACACTGGATTCACCTTTTCTTTTAGGTAGAAATGAACAATCTCTGAAGTTAGTTTAAGTACAAGGAAATGTAGGTCTTGATTATTCCAATCAATATTAGTGATCTGACTTCTCAAATCATCTGTTTCGACAATAACCCCATTATGCAGTTGCTCCTTCAATACTTTACAAACGGTTGATTTCCCAATTGCTGACGCACCACGCACTATAATTATAGTATCCTGCATAAAAACACCTACTATTATATAATACGAGTGAATCTATGGCTCGATTAAAACAAAAACCAGATAAAGTTTTTATAGGAGTTGCGTGGCCTTATGTAAACGGTAATTTACACATCGGCCACCTTGCTGGATACCTACTACCAGCGGATATTTCCGCACGATTTCATAAGCTTATGGGTAGAAAAGTTCTTATGGTCTCAGGTTCTGATTGTTTCGGAACACCAATCACCATTGAGGCAGATAAAAGACACGTCTCGCCAAAGGTAATTGTTGACGAGTATCACACTAAGGACATAGATCTTCTTACAAATATTCTCGGACTCTCATACGACTTGTACACAAAAACAGACCACCCAAATCATATACTGGTTGTACAAAATATTTTCTTGAAACTGCTTGAGAAGGACTACATTTTCGCTAACACCTCTGAACAATATTATTCAACTTCTGAAGAAAAGTTTCTACCCGACCGATACGTTATCGGAGTTTGTGGATTCTGTGGATTTAAGGATTCGCGGAGTGACCAGTGTGATAATTGCGGAAAACTGTTATCACAAAACGACCTCATTGACCCCCACAGTAGCTTATCAAACGAGCCAGTCATTCTAAAAGAGACTGAGCACTACTTCCTTGACTGGGCAAAGATCCAACCAGAACTTGAAAAGTATGTCAAGACGTCAAGTCCGAACTGGAAAGATTGGGTTGCAATGGAAACAAAGGGCTGGCTCAAGGAAGGATTAAGGCCAAGGGCAATTACTAGAGATATGGATTGGGGTGTACCGCTTCCAAAGGATCAGATCCCCGCTGAAAAACTAATTAAACAAATAGGTAATAAAAGACTATATGTATGGTTTGATGCTGTCATTGGATACCTATCTGCTTCGATACTTTGGGCAGAGGAAAATAAAAAAAAATGGGAAGATTTCTGGTACGGAGATAATGTAAAACATTACTATTTCATGGGTAAGGACAACCTTATATTTCATACTCTTTTTTGGCCAGGAAAACTAATGATCTATGATGACAAACTTCACATACCTGATGTTGTCAGTATTAATATGTTCCTAAATTTAGAAGGAAAACAGTTTTCCAAGAGTAGAGGCGTTGTGATTGATACTAAAAAAATAGTAGAGGATTTTGGAAATGATGCCGTCCGCTTTTATCTCACTTTAATTATGCCTGAAACTAAAGACTCAAGTTTTAGTTGGAGTGACTTTGAAGTGAAAAACAACAGTATACTGGTTGCAAATCTCGGTAATTTTATTCACCGGACACTTTCAATTGCGTATAGTGCTGATGCCGATATTAAGCAAATTTCAACTTTAAAGATAGATAAAGAAGTTCAAAAACATATTAAAGAAACATTTAAACTTTCAATCCAACATTTAGAAAATTGTGAGTTTAGATTCTACTTAGACGACATAGTAAAATTATCAGCGTTTGGAAATAAGTTCTTTGATGATAAGAAAGTATGGGAACTAAAAAAAACGGATACCCAAGGCTTCTACGACGCACTTAATCAGCTACTCCATATTATTGTAAACCTTGGATACCTCATGCAGCCTCTTGTGCCTGAGGCAAGTAGTCGATTACTGGAGGCATTAAATTTAGATCAGAGTATAGAAACAACAACTGCAGTTTGGAAAAAAAAATCTGCATCAATTTCTCCAACTACTGATCTTAAAAAACAACCGATGTTACTTTTTAAAAAGATAGATTTACAGGATCATTAAGAGTTGGCATAAGCATGAGTTCAATTAGTGTTGTAATACCAACATACAATCGAGGACAATTTATTATTCCCACACTACAGTCTGTTATTGAACAAAAAACTGAACATAACGTTGAAATTATTGTTGTAGATGATGGTTCAACTGATGATACGATTACGCGAATTGCTGAATTTATAAAAACACAAGGCATTAGCGTAATTCGGTTGTTTCAGCAACAAAATGGTGGTCCGGCCTCAGCTCGCAATTTTGGTATTCTCAATTCCAAGTCAGAATTTGTTGCGTTTACAGATAGTGATTGTATTGCTGACCCATATTGGATAAGTCAATTGATGAGTGCATTTACTAAAGAGAATATAGCGGGGGTCGGTGGATTAATGAAAGGCATAGGAACAGACTTATTAAGCGATTATATTGATACTGCCAAAATTCTCCACCCTAAAATTGTGAATGGAGAAGTTCTTCAGATCGTAACAGGAAATGCCTGTTTTAGACGAGAGGTTCTTGTGCATGTTGGTTTATTTGATGAGCAGTTTAAGCTTCCTGGAGGTGAAGATACCGAACTTTCAATTCGTACTATAAATAGTGGATACAAGCTAGCTTATAACGTAGAAGCAGTCATATTACATAATCATAAGGATACATTACGGTCATTATTGAAGACAATGCGCAACTATGGACGTGGTCGTTACCTGATAGGGACGAAATGGCCAAAAAATAGAATTAAATATCCTTATCTGGCGATAGTTAGAAGTATAATAAAGACTCGTAGAGCACCTTACTCAGCTTGGAAGTTTAGAAAGAAAGGTGGTTTCAAAAGATCTTGTCTCTTTGAAGCTTGGAGTCTACTTACTACATTGACGTTCCTGTTCGGTTACATAAATGGTAAAAGATACTATGCCAATAGTTAGCGTAATAATTCCAACTTACAACTCAGCTAACTATATTGAAGAGACTGTTCAAAGCGTTTTTGCGCAAATATATACGGATTACGAAGTTATTGTAATTAATGATGGTTCAACAGATCACACATTGGATATTTTGGAAAAGTATAAAGACAGGCTAACAGTTCTTACCAAATCAAATGGTGGTCCGGCCTCTGCACGTAATGAAGGTATCAGGGAGTCCAATGGACAGTTTATTGCCTTTCTTGATGCAGACGACATCTGGAAACCAAATAAATTAGAGCTGCAAGTTGCGTTTATGCAACAGAATCGGGATATTGGGTATTGCTATGCTAATGCTGAATGTTTTTCTGTTACAAAAGATGGTAACAGAGTGCATAGGAGGGACCTAATTTGTAGTATTTCGGGAATGGTTTTTAGGGAGCAGTTTTGGAGTAACTTCATAGTAAATTCAACCGTTATGGTGCGCAGAACATGTTTAGACGAAATCGGTTTGCTGGATGAATCAAAAAAATTAATTGGCGCAGAAGATTATGATCTATGGCTTCGGCTTAATAGAAAATTTGCCTTGGGAAACATAGCTGTGATTTTAGCGGAATACCGTTTAAGAGAAGATAGTCTTGTTGGAGAGTCTTATGAGAAAGCTTTTCATAAGCATGTTTTTATCTACAATAAGTTTTATTCACAATATAAAGACACGCAGGAACGGGTCTCGCTCACACATAATCAAGCAATTGGAGATTTACACCTAAGGTATGCCTATAAAAACTTTATCTCCAGTCAATATTACTTAGCTATTAACAAAGCGGTTTTTTCTATAAGATATACTCCCATACGAGGAGCTGTTGCAACTTGTTTATATGCTTTGAGGATACGACAAAAAAGGATTTGGCGGAAACTCATAACAAATTTTGATTTGTGGCATCAAATTAGTGGGGAAACTTGGTGATGATAATTAAAGCGGTTATATACGATCTTGATGATACACTCATTAGAACCAGTGAAGTAGTTCAACCTGGAATTGAATTCGTGTATCACCAGAACAAAAACGTACTTGGTGATATTTCCATAAGTCGTTTTAAGGAGGCGAATGAAGTATCTGTGAAGGGGTTGTTACCCCGGTTGAAAGCTTCTGAGATAAAACTCCATCAATTTGGAGTTTTGATCTGGTATGAAACCTTATATCAGTTAGATCTTAAACCTAACCCCGAAATAATATTGGCATTATATGAGTCACTACAATCCTACACACTCACTCACATTCAGCTATACCCTGAGGTGATGGACGTCTTTGACACTTTAATATCGAAAAATATCCGAATTGCGATTTTGTCGAACGGCTCGACAATTGAACGATTAAGAAAGGTGATTGCCGTTGGTCTTCAAAAAAAGATTGATTTATTAGTGGCTACGGAACTTGTAGGCAGAGACAAACCAGATCAGGCGCCGTTTCTCTACACGTTAAATCTATTGGGTGTTAAGGGTAACGAGGTAATCTATATCGGAGATTCATATACTGAAGACATTTGCGGTGCGACGAACGCTGGAATTCAAGTAGTTCATTTCAACCCCCATAAAATCAACAATCCAAGCCAGGGAGATTATTTTACTATCACAAATCATAAGCAACTATTAGCGATCATCAATAAATACAAAAGTGAAGATAATGTCTAATTATTCAGCTGGGTATATCAACTTAAAAAAGAATATTGAGAGCTACTCTCAGATGATTTTTCATGAGCTCAATATTAAAGCTCAAGACATCCGATTTTTAGACAGTAGTGTTAATGCTATTATTGTAAGGTTTTTAGCGAATGGGAAAGAGTTCGCCTTAAAAGTCCCTTCTAACAAGAGACTCCTCCACGAAGTGTTTTTCATTAATACGCTAAAACAATATGGTGTTCAGACCTTAGACCTTGTACATGTAGATTTAGACTGCAAAATAATTCCACATCCATTCTTCATTGCAGAGTGGATTATGCTGGCAGATTCATTTGAAGGACATTACAATGATTCAGTAGCCTACGAGGGTGGAGTAGTCTATGGAACCGAGCTGACAAAAGTACATGTGATACCTACTAATGGTTATGGATTGCCACTAGACATTAACGGTGAGAGGTGGTCAGCGGAAAGTATGAACGGAGCTCTTAAAAACTTTCTGCATGAAAACATTTTTGATTTACAAGCCAATAAAACAGTCTCGAATAAAGACCTTGAGGCTATTTATAGTTTAACAGTCCATAATCAGAAACTAAACTCAAAATCTTTTCTTTTGATAGGGGATATCCCCAACGCATTGATGCAAATAAGTCCGTCGGTTAAGGTACTTGCTTTTAACGATCCTTCTGGAATACTCTCAGGTAACCCACTCTACGATCTATCAAGTATGTACTTCTATAATGAAAACGCGGATATAGGGACTGGTTTTATGAAGGGATTCACTCATAGTTGGAGACATACAATGAAGGTTACTCCCCACGTCCAATTTCAATTTGATTGTTTCCGACTATTTCACCTTTACTGGAAAACATGCTTTTTTAACGACCATAAATGGAACTACCAAAAGGTAGGAACTATGCTCGCTAAGCACCTAGAGTATATAATCAAAAACTATACATGAATGTGGAATTGAATTATTTAATAAAAGTACCTGATAGTTATGAACTAGTGCTGGTTAGTTTTTTTGCAACTAACCCAGATGGTCTGGCAAGGCTGGAGGCTCAATGGGCTAAGCGAGACCCTGAACACAAAATCTACTTGGGTAGAGATTCTACTGAGACAAAAAAAGTAACCGGTGCTGAATTAGGTGGTTCGGTTGGTCTTATTGACCCTAAAGATTTAAACAAAGGAATAATTGTAGAGATTGATTCCCCTGTTGCAACAGGTATGTACTACAGAGCAGAGGAAAAAACACTCTATGTTGGAAGTGGTAAGTGGATACAAAAGATCCAAGGCGGAAAAATAGTTGAAACAGTTGGGAATACTCTATTTAATGACGTTCATACGCTGAATGCCTCTTTCAACAGTAATATGCTTGTAACTTCTACAGGGGTCGATGGAATACTTGAAGTCCCTTTTGATACCCCTTGGGAGATTGTTTGGGATTGGCTTGCAACTGAACATGGATATGAAAAAGCTCCTTCAGGAAAGGTTAGATCAATTAATCGTAACGACAACTATCAAACAATTGGCGCGGCAACTACTGATCATACAACCCATATAAACAGCGCTTACGAATATAAGCCGAATAAGGTTTTGGCCACATTGTTTCATCAAGGTGCTTTAGTTGAAATTGATAAAAAGACAAAAGCTGAGAAGATACTTCTTGACGGGCTTAAAAATCTTCACCATATCCGTCCGTATAGCAGAGGATTTCTTCTTTCAGATACCGGAAATAATAGAGTTGTTCTACTAGATGATAAATTCAAAATTACAGGAGTTTTTGAAGAAGACTATAAATGGGTCCATGATTGTATTGAAGTAGATGGACAAAAATTTCTTATTGCTGATTCGAATAATAGTCGAATTGTTTTGTGTGACCAGAAGGGGATGCATATCAATGAGTTAAATACGGTAAAAGGCCAAAGAAAATTCTCCTCATTTACTAAAATAAACGCTGCAGAGGCAAGAAACATTTTTTTCACTGAACAAACCTGATGAGTAAAACTCAGCTTTCAGTTATTATTCCAACCTTCAACGAAGAATCTTCGATACGAAATACCCTGCTTAGTCTTTTGCATCAATATGATTTAGATTGGAAACTCATAGATCCAAACCTGTATCAAATCATCGTTGTTGACAATAATAGTACTGACCAAACGTTACCGATGGTGAAGGACATGATTGATGCATTCACGGAACATAACATCTACATAACCACTGAAAATAAACAAGGCATAGTGCCTGCAAGGAATCATGGATATGCGCTCGTAAACAATAATAATGAGTTAACAACGCCTTATCTTGCTAGCGGTGATGCGGATGTTCATTTTCATCCGCAATGGATCGCTACAATATTAAAAACATTTGCACAAGATTCACCAGATATTATTTCTAACGCTGGGTGTTACCCTACTGATTTTTGGATGAAAGCCCCTACTCTTGTAGAAAAATACTTGCGTGATGTGGGAACAATTTTTTTTAATAAAGATACAATTGAATATTTTAATCTAAAAGGAAAACAGTTTAAGTTTACTGAACAGATTTTCAGCGACTTTATCCGTCCTGTGACCGACGGTTGTTTTGCAGTTACAAAGGAAGCTTATTTACGAAGTGGTGGGTATACTGAAGAATTTTGGGATGATGAGGGGACAAAACCTGTACACGGTGAAGGTTGGCGGCTGTCATTTGTTCTTGAGAGAATCAATGCAAAGTTTGTTTACTCTAACAGTGCTTCTTACAATTCGGATCCTCGAAGATTACTTGAGGAACCAGAGAAATTTTTAGGAAATACATCTTATGAGGACATGGCTAATTATAGAAAGCCAGCACAGGATTTGTATGTTCACTTAAATCAATATGCAAAAGAAGTTAATCTGCTTCCTGTTCAACACTACATAATCGATTATTACATTATATTAAAATGCATTACACGCCCTGATCTGATTCTTAATAATTCACAGTACTTTGGTACTTGCAAAGACAGTTTATATAAGGAGATTCAGAGTTGGTGGAATGAACGGAAATTCTTTCAAGGGAAAGAGTTGTTTGTTCTCAGCAAACAACTTGGAGAGAAATATTTCGAGACGATTAAATCTTCAATGCCAGAGATTATTGTGTAGTGTAGGTAGTTAAGACTCCCATTGTCGCAGTTTTAGTAGCTGTAGCCTTTGTAAAAATGCTACTTTTTCATGGCCATCTAAAAATGATTCAATTTTTTTTATAAGTTCATTTTTAGATGAAGCATTCATTATCCGGTTTTTATTTTCAATACTTAGTAGAGATATATTTGTTGCCAAATGTTCTATTTCAGGGAAAACAGAATTTAATAACCCTGTTTTGGCCAAACTATCAATAAACAAAACCCTATCCACTGACATAAATATGCTTTTAAATATTGACGAGACTAGTGCTGCCTGTGCCTCAATACCATGAAACTTGTTTGGAGCTTTCCACCTCTCTATACGTATAATTAATGATCTAATAATGTCTTTGCTGATAGGGATATTGTATTTTGCGGCAAGCCTAATATACCGACTTACCAACATGAATGGGTTTTCATTCTCAATACTTCGTATTAGGTGAAGGTCTTTATCAAGTACGCCCTGTATAGCTTCAAATTTATCAACGCAATCTAGTTCTGGGAATCTCCAATACAAACTCTCTAAATTAAACTGACCAACAATCGACACGTCATCTAAAAACCCTATGTCGAAACTCCAATCCTGGTTATTTGCGTAAATCAAAGATACCGGTATGTCATTATAGATACAATAGGAACGTTCTGCTGTAATTTCGTAACCCGCTTCTACAAGTTGTTTTTTAACCCCACCTATTGTCTCGGACGACATGTTTTCGATTGCTATATCGTAGTCATTTACTGATGCATTGGGATCTATTATTAAGTCCGCAGCAGCACCTCCATAGAGAGCAAAGGATTTAACATTTAAGATTTTATGAATCGTTGCAAGCAGTTCTTTGTGATAACTATAAAATTTAGGTATTATTTGTTCCATATTTCACGGTCAAATACTTCTTTCTGTGCCATTACGGTACTAACGGTATCGATGATAATATTTTTGTCCACATGGGGAGAAACTAGATAAAACTTTTGAGCTCCAATATTTGTACCATCTTCACCTACAATAAAACTACCACTATAGGAATATTCAACACCTTCATTCCTAGACATACGAGTCTCTAGGTCCCACTTGTAAAAAGATTTATTGTAAGAATTAACTTCTTCATTAAACTTTTCCACTTTATCTGGAGTTAATGTTGGTGGAATTAATCTGATCATTGTCACATATCCCCTTGAGCCTTCATTTGAAATAATAACTCCCTGCTCATTACTAAAACGTTTTCTCATTAGAAGAGACATCTCTACTAAATTAGCCAAACTCCTTTGGTAGCCAGTAATTCCCATTGTCTGTAATGAAGTTAGGGCTGCTAGGGAGGTAGCACCCGCCCTTGAAGTTTCGAGGGTGTAATCAACTGGATTAGAAAAACTAAACTCTTGAGCCAGTTGGTGAGGATCCGTAGAAGGGCTATCTTTTTTAGAAAGTCTTGCAATACTTGTAAAATCGTTAAAGATAACTAAGCTACAATCCACAGGACAAGCCCCAACCCCTTTATGAAAATCAACACCCCAAGAGTCGGCTAAATTAATATACTTTATACGATCATATTGCTGCTTTATGTTTTCTATACAAGGTTTTGATAGTTCAAGTGGATTACTTTCAAAATCGTAATCCTTAAAAAACAGCCACGCCCAACCAATAACTGAATCAACATGGAGATGCGGAGTGTAGTCCAATGCATACTCAGTTACAAGCTTATTCCTTAACTCAACGAATTCTTGAATATTATCAACCGTATGACTATAGGTAGTTCCCCCATTTACGATTATTGTAGCAAACAGCCCTCCTTCTTCAATGATCTTCCGAACTTTTCGTTCTGCATCTTGGAGATTACTTTCACGATTTTGTTTTGGGTCAATTATTTCTATGTGCCCTGTACCCACTCCCAGCCAATCAGCCGCAACAGCATGAGAAAAGTGAGCATCTTGAGTTACTAATATCCATGTGTTTTGCGGGGTTCCATCCTTAGCTGAGGTAGGAGAGGCTTTACGAATACCAACTTTCATTGCATACATGTTGGTTGCTGTACCTCCAAATGTAAATATACCGTACGGATTTGTTCCTTTTATATCAGCGAGTTTGGTAAGTATATTTGTAACAGCCAACTCTGCCACCAAGGCATTTCCTGCAAGACCATCG
>CAYZXG010000020.1:12442-13602 GCA_964482365.1 uncultured Candidatus Saccharibacteria bacterium
ATTATAGATATTCTCATCAAGGGCTAATGCATACATCGCCGATGCTGCAACGTTAGCAGCGGCACCAACATTATATTGTAAAAACGGGCTTCGCCAACGAGGTATTCCTGAAAACAAATTCGAAACAATGTCCTTCACTACTATATTTGTGTGAATAGGATCTATTGGAATTTTAGAGAACTTGTTTACCAACTTCTGATACTCTGCTTCACCATACTTACCCCTAACACGAGCATTTCTCACATTGGGAATGTTTCTGAATATGGTGTTTTTACCCAAAGTTATCAAATCCACCAACATTGTGTTATTAGACAATGGAAAAAGCAGTTTAATCTTGTCCCATACCAAGTTTTTCATTGTGGTGAATATACCATACCAAAAGACTGAATTCTATCTATGGCAAAAAAATGTGGGGCATACGTTAAACATATCTTTAAAACCCCATAACAAAAAACGAATTTGTTAATAGCTTAGCTTTATAATCCTAAAGAATCCGAGGGAATTACAAAATATTAGAACTCGTAGATAGCCTCCAAATCGACTAACCTAAAGAGAAACCCTCTCTGTACTGTTACCCCTAAAGATCGTAGATTGACCATAAAAATACAAACCGTAATAAACAGTGGGCTGAACCCGTCGTGGACGAGGTTAGAACTTTTGGCTCCGCGTGGTGCACGAGGTTGGAAAGATTATGCAAAAAATCCGTTTTCACCCCCTTGCAAACCCTTCGATCTAACCAACAACATATACCACAATAAATTGACGTTACCTGTAAAAACTGTTATAAAGCAACGTAACGGAACCTTAATAATTCTTCGTTCTTTTTTTTTTGACCTCGTAAATTTTTTGTTTGATTGGATAGGAGAAATAATCATGTGCCCGATAGTTTGCAGTAAATTCCTCGAAGAGTATCTACTCATCAATAGGATAAACCGTGAAGCGATTAGAGTACCTGAGCAGTTGTATCAATATTTGCTGGAGAACCAAACAGCCGGAACCAATAGAACGGTTCCTAACCCAATTGTAACTCTTTTACGTAAAGTTGGTTTTGAACTGAACGAGACAATGGCATTGTCTGAGGTACTACTTGTCCGCTCGATTCCTAAACTAGTGCTACATCCTCTTGATAATGCTTCTTAAATATGTCATGCTGAATTTCT
>CAYZXG010000021.1:0-13321 GCA_964482365.1 uncultured Candidatus Saccharibacteria bacterium
AGATTTTATTGAAGTAACCGGACAACTTTTTACCACAAAAACCGGCGAATTGACCATAAACACAACGGATCTTCATCTATTATCCAAAGCCATTCGCCCACTTCCCGACGAACACGAAGGATTGGTTGATAAAGAAATACGGTTTCGAAAACGTTATTTGGATCTGCTCATTAACCCATCAACACGAGCGATATTTGATACACGTCACGCACTCATAAAAGGAATCCGAAGTTTTTTGGATCAAAAAGGATTAACAGAGGTCGAAACACCCGTACTCCAACCACTGTACGGTGGCGCAAACGCAAAACCGTTTATAACTCACATTCATGCACTCGACACTAACGCATACCTGCGTATCGCCTCTGAGTTATACCTCAAACGACTGGTTGTTGGCGGAATCGAAGGCGTTTATGATATTGCAAAAGATTTTCGAAACGAAGGAGTTGACCAAACCCATTTTCCTGAATTCACTATGCTTGAAGCTTACATCCCATACGCGGATTATCACAACATGATGGACACGATGGAAGAGCTCGTGCGATTTTTGGCAACCAGTGTGGTCAAACAAACTACCGTTACCGTGCACGAAACGCAGGTAGATCTGTCGGGCGAATGGAGACGTGTTGCGATGACTGATCTCATCTTAGAATATCTTTCTTTCGATGTAACTACCAAAACACATGAGCAACTCATTACCTATGCAAATGATCAAAAAATCGATTTTCTACCATCAACAGGAACTGGTGAGCTAATCTTTCTCATTTTTGACAAACTTGTCTCGCACAAACTAATAAATCCTACATGGGTCATTGACTATCCCATTGAGGTAAGTCCGCTTTCCAAAAACCACCGTTCAAAACCCGGGTTTACTGAGCGATTTGAGCTATACATTGGTGGAGTTGAGCTCATGGATGGATGGAGCGAAGTCAACGATTCCATTGAACAACGAACCCGATTTGAAGAAGAATCCAAGAGAAATTTAAGTGAAACAGAATCAGCACAACCACTCGATGAAGACTTTTTAGAAGCACTCGAATACGGCGCACCCCCATTTGCAGGAGTAGGAATCGGACTCGATCGTCTTACCATGTTTTTTACCAACACATGGTCGATTCAGGAGACAATTTTATTCCCGTTCAAAAAACAACAGAGCACGTAACATCTCAACGGTTTAATCTTGATACAACGAGCTTTCTAAGAACCAGGTCGTTAGGAGTGGATTTTAAGAATTTTATACTCTAACGTTGTTTGAGGCAATTCGATTTTAACAATATCGCCCTCTTTAAGTCCCAACAACTTTTCACCAACAGGACTCTCGTGACTTACTTTTCCTTGTGAAACGTCTGCCTCAATTGACCCAACAAGCGTAATCTTTTGTGCCTTACCCGAAACTTCAACAGTGACCGTGGAGCCAAGCGTAATCTCTGCTTTTTGTGCAATGTCTGCCTGAGTAATTATTTCGGCTCTTTCTAGCACATCCTCAATTTCATTAATTCGACCTTCAATAAAATTGAGTGCTTCACGTGCCGCGTCGTATTCATCATTATCCTCCAAACTCCCCATGTCACGCGCGTGTTTAACACGCTCAAGCGCACGTGGTTTTCCGGTAACCACCAAACGGTCCTTTTCCGCCGTTAGTGCTTCAAACCCTTCTTTTGTTACAAAATATGTTTGTGTTTCCATACCATTATTTCAAGTTTACTATTTTATACGTAACCACACCTTGTGGCATCTCCACTTCAACAGATTCACCCATCCTTTTACCAATAAGAAGTGAACCTATGGGCGATTGAACCGAGATTTTGCCAAGCATAATATCTGATTCTTGCTCACCTACAATTGAAAACTCTTTCTCGTCACCATTTACTAACACCGTTACTGTTGAGCCGATCTCAACCATATCTTTGTCACCTGATCGCTCTGAAATTTTAGCATATTTAAGCGTATGCTGTATCTCCAGAATTCTTCCTTGTATCATAGCCTGTTTCTCGCGCGCAGCATGATATGCCGCGTTCTCACGCAGATCACCCATAGCCCGCGCTTCATTCATCTGTCGAATAATTTGAGGGCGTTCTATCGCGATTAAACGATCCAACTCTTCAGTTAGATTCGCAAAACCTTGTGGGGTAAGTACTATATCTTTATCGTCCATCAGATTAAAATTACTGGCTCATAATACCAGACAAACGCAAGGCAAAGGCAATACACATCCATGACTTATTGTAAAAACCAAACCGGTAGACTACTTAGTTTTACGATCGAGCGTCCATGCATCATATACGATCATGGCCACCGCAACCGCAGGAACAGAAAGCAATGCTCCAACCGGTCCAGCCATCCTTCCACCTACCGTTAGAGCAATCAATACAACCAACGGATCCAACCCAACCGCACTCTTCATAACACGAGGAACAACTACACTGGCCTCAAGCTGTTGAATGAGCGTAAAAAGTAGGGCAACAACAACTGCTTTTACGGGTGAAATAGTAAGGGCAACAAGCATTGCAGGAACGGCAGAGATAATGGGTCCAATGATGGGTACAATCTCTAAAAGACCCGCAATAATAGCAAGCGGTAACGCAAACGGCAGCCCAATAATGGTCAAAGCAACATACGTAACAGTCCCAATTATCGTCATAAGTAAAAACTGACCCCTAAGCCAAGCACCAAGTCTTTGATCAACTGATTCAAAAAGTTTTGGCATCTCACTTTTATCGCCAAGTGGTAGTACCCTTACCATAAAGCTATGCACACCTTCATTTTGAAGAGCCAAATAAAAGGTAAAAATGAGTACCATAATTACATTAATAATTCCACCAAAAAAGGTAGTCCCAAACTTCACAATATCCAACGGAACGCTTGCAAGTTGTTGGGCAACAGTCGAAACCGCATCATAAACATACGGCTGAAACACAGACCCCTCAATGTTAAGACCTGCAATTGATTCCTGAACAAACGTTGGTACTGCAGTAAAAAACCGCTGCATCTCGGTCACAAGAGGCCCCATCGTAACTCCTAAAAATAGTCCAATGACCGTAAAGGATAAAATAAAAACACTTATAATAGCAAGCCATCTTGGAAATCCAAGCTTTTCAAATCGGTGAACAGCCGGCATAATCGTCGCCATAAGTATGTAGGCGATGAACAGCGAGATCATCAGACCAGAAAGCCAGTATGCAACAAAAATCGCTCCAATAACAAAACCAAACTGTCGTGCAGATCGAGAGTTGAAAGTTATGGTTGCCATACAAGACAATCATACCACTTGGTAATATCCTTAACCACCTTTCCTGATACAACATCTGAAATGGAATAGACACGTAGGTGAGGACGACGACGCAACCAATGAACTTGTCTTCGAATATAATTATGAAGCTGCCACTTAAGTCTTTGCTCCCTTTCTTCCAAGGTTAGGCTTTGAGTCAAATAGTTACGCTGTGTATTAAAAAGCAAACCCAAAAGTAATCGTGAATGAGGATAGTTGTCAATAAGCCACGTTGTTTCTTTTGTAAGATGCCCGGTCGCAATAAGCTCATCAACCCAACGATCAGACCTTTGATACAACTCATCGTAACTACCTAGTATCACCACCTCAAAAACATCAACGTTATCTTGTAAAATAGTTTCAATAATCTGTGAAGATGCAATACTCCCGGTGGTTTCTATAATTTCAAGATACCTCACAAGACGAAGTTTATTGTTTTTTTCTGAGTCATGTATCTTTGCAAAAAACGCTGAGTCTTTTTTTCGTATCATTTCATATAAGGTTTCTACGTCGTAACTAAAAAGTCGTTTTCTCGTTTCTGGGTTAGGCGCCACAGAACTATACGGTGAAACACCAAGAAGCGCATCAACATAATACCCCGTTCCCCCTACAACAACAGGTAATAATCGCTCATGCCACAGCTTTGAAATCCATGCTTTTGCATCATCAACAAATCGTGCAACATGATAGTCTCCATCCGGCCAAACACTGTCGTACCCGTAAATTGGCACACCATGTTGGATCCATTTCCCGTCATTTCGCTTAATGTGTGAATAATCCTCGTGGGGTGAAATTTTATTTGTAACGTAATCAACTCCTTTATATACTTGTCGTGAGTCGGCAGAGATGATAGCACCGTTAATCTCAGATAAAACATCAATAGCACACGACGTTTTACCTACACCCGTTGGACCAGTAATTATTAGTATTGGATTAGTCATAACACGTAACACGTAACACGTAACACGTCAATTTTATGACTTATCGTAAATCTCAATCGAAATTGCGACTTACGGATTACGGATTACGACTTCCTACTCCCATTCCCACACACAGAAAAACCCCTCATGAGGGGGTTTTTCTGTAAGCGTAAATGCTTAAAACGGTTTCCTTTACAAAACTACTTTACTGCATCTTTCAATGCAGAACCTGCACGGAATGCTGGTGTAACTTGTTCAGGAATATGAATAGGATCACCCGTCTGTGGGTTTCGTCCCATACGAGCAGCGCGAGTACGTACCAAGAAGGTTCCGAACCCGGTTAGGGTAACTTTGTTACCTTTTGCCAACTCTCCCGTTACGACTTCCAAAAGACCATTTAATGCATCTTCTGCAGCGCGCTTGGTAAGGTCAGCACGTTCTGCCAATTCTTCTACTATTTGTGATTTGGTCATTTACGAATTCACCTCCCTTCAAAGAAGCTCTCACTCCTTGTGGCGATACCTTTTTGCCTAAAAGTTATCCTCACAACGAGTATAGCCTTTCACAGTGCCCCAATCTCAGTTTGAGCGTACCACTCATCTAACTATGTGTCAAGCGATTACCCTATCACAACGGGAAAACTCTGAAATCGAACCATTGGCAGATATTTTGACAAAAACAGCATTGAATATTTTCTCGCCTACATACTCCCAAGAGAACGAGGTTTTTTCACCTTTCACAAAACGATTAACGATGATTTCTTTTTTAACTCCAAGTACAGAATCGTGCGATCCGACCATACCTGCATCGGTTACATAAAAAGTTCCGTGAGGTAGTATGCCCAAATCTGCAGTTGGTACATGAGTGTGTGAGCCAAACACCGCCGTGACTTTTCCGTCAACATAAAATCCAAACGCTCGTTTTTCGCTCGTCGCTTCAGCGTGAAAATCTACAATCACATACGGGTTCTTTTCGTACGAATCTTTGCTTATACGTTCATACACTTCGTCAAAAGATACAAAGGGGTTACCACCAGACGATCTCATTAACGCATTCCCTTCAAAGTTCATCACAACGATAGGTTGGTTTTTAATAGTCACCACTCTATAGCCCACTCCAGCGAACTCTGGCGGATAATTTGCCGGACGAATAATCTTGTATGCATCATCATCCAACAGTGCGTTACCTTTGATGTTTGAAAAAATATGATTCCCACCGGTAAAAACATCCACTCCAGCAGCAACCATCTGGTCGATACTTTTTTGATTAATTCCTTTTCCTCCCGAAAGATTTTCTGCGTTTGCAATAACAATATCAAGATTAAGCTCAGCCTTAAGAGAAGGAAGGATTGCCAACACTGCCTCACGCCCAGGGCGCGCAACAATATCGCCGATAAACAAAAGATTTAACTCGTTTGGGTTGTTTGCGAAATTCATAACTTATGAGCCAACCGCTTTACTTACGCTAAACTTACCATTCCCCTCACTCCTTTAGATTTTAGATTCTCGATTTTCGATTTACGATTTACTAATTACGACTTACGACTTACGACTTACTAATTACGACTTACTAATTACGACTTACGCTTATTTAATGTGATTTTGCAACGGCAGTCGCTACAAGCTCACGGATAACGGTTACTTTTATGGGAGCTGGAAAATTTGTAATCTGATCATGAATCTTTTTTGAAATATCGTGAGCAAGCTTTACCATTTCGGCATCAGTAATGATTGCTGGATTAACAATTATGCGAACTTCTTTACCTGCCGAAATTGCAAAACTCTTATCAACGCCCGGGAATGAATTTGCAATTGTCTCAAGTTCTTTTACCCGTTCAACATATCCTTCATAATCTTCTTTTCGTGCGCCTGGTCGTGCACCAGAAATTGCGTCCGCAAGATACATAATCACCGCTTCAAGAGATGGGAACTTATCGTCATGGTGGAACTCAAATGCTTGCACAACCTCTTCACTCACCCCGTAACGTCGAGAAATTTCGGCGCCGACCTCCGCGTGAGTTTTATCAGTTTCAGCAGTTACCGCTTTACCCATATCATGAAGCAAACACGCCTGTCGAACCACCTCAACATTTGCCCCAACCTCAGAAGCAACTGCGACACCAATTTTGATAACCTCCAGAGTATGTTCAATCATATTTTGACCGTAGGAACTTCTAAACTTAAGCCTACCCAAAAGCGTGATAATTTCATCAGGCATACGTGAAACTTTTGCACGGTACAATAGATCTTCTCCCGCTTCTTTGATGATTTTATCTACCTCACCGGTTGCTTTTTCCATCTCCTCAATGATTCGTGTCGGCTGAATGCGCCCATCGGCAACCAAACGCTCCATGGCAATCCGTGCGATCTCACGTTTGACTGGATCAAAACTAGAAACGGTAACGGTTGGTTCACCTTGATCTCCAATTTCAACACTTACCCCCGAAACATCTTCAAACGATTTAATGTTTCTTCCATCTTTTCCAATAATTCGACCTTTCATATCTTCATCAGGCAGATCAATGGTATAGGTTGTGTATTCACCCACACCGTCAGTCCCAACACGCTGCATTGCAGTAACTAAAATCTCACGGGCGCGTTTATCGGACTCAGATCGTATCAACTCATCGTTCTGCCTAATCCGTTGCGCTGCCTCTTCCGAAAGTTCTTGCTCAAGTGCACTACGAAGACTAGTGCGCAATTCATCGGCCGATAATTTTGCATCATGTTCAACTTTTGAAATATAGGCTTCTCTTGCACCTGAAAGCTGGGTTAACGCAGTTTGGTAATCGACAAGTAATTTTTGTAGCAGTTCACGATTCTTCTCAACTTCTTCAAGTTTTTTTTCGGCTTCTTCACGCACCTTAAGAGCCTCATCCTTTGCCTCGAGCACAACCTCACGTGCTTCAGTTTTAATATCTTTTGCTATTTGATTGTCGGTAGTAAATGCTTGAATTAGCTCCTCAAGCCTTGTGGTATCTGCCATATCGGGCTTATTGTAGCATGGTTTTGATAGTCTCCCAAGAAAACCCGCGTCTTTGTAGATAGTTTATAAACCGCGTTTTTTGTTTGGGATCACTCAAATCATATTTGTCCTTTATTGTTTCTACAACGGTTTCAACAAGAAAACTATCCGAAAGTTGAGATTGATCCCACGCACGTTTGGTAATCTCTGGAGAAACACCTTTTTGCACGAGTTCAGATACGATGCGAGAAAGTCCCAATGGTTTTTTACCTTGTGTTCGTTGTCCAATCCACCAACGAGCGAATTCATGGTCATCAAGATACGAACGACTAATAAGATCTTCAACTATGCGCGCAATAAATGCACTTTTCTGCTCCTGTTCTGATGAGTCTACAAACACTTCGCGATCGTATAGCTTTTGTGAAACGTATTGCTCAATCTCGCGAACTGAACGCGGTCTGCGGGAAAGATAGTCGAGTACTTTTGAATAGATCAACCCAAAAAATGATTCCTCTTTTAGTTTGGTGAGATCTTGTGGAGTAAGTTCAAGCCCTTTTTTAAGACTAAGTCGTATGAGTGAATCCTCGTCTATCCCGGTATAAAACTCCTCATCAACAAAAACACTATACCTACTATGGTTTTTCTTCTGTTGTTGAATCGAGGTGATTGTTGGCATCGATACGTGTATTGTATAGCTACTCCAAAACAAACTGACGGACTATAATGTCTTGTTTGTCAGTTCTTTCTCTATTGAGTAGCTTTCAAAGTTATATCTTTATGACAATTTGATTTGCGATAACTATATCGGAACGTTAAACTTTTTACTTCTTACCTTTTACCTTCTCATCTTCTAGTTCTTCGACACTTTCTGTCTCAACTACTTTTTCCCTCTGAATATTAAGTGACTCATCTGCTCCAATAACAAGCGGGGCTCCCTGTTCCTTCATTTTAGTTAAAATCTCACGCTCAATCTTTTTGGCAAGTTCGGGCTGCTCGATAAAAAGCTGCTTTACCGCCTCGCGACCTTGTCCTAATCGTTGCTCCCCATAACTAAACCAAGCGCCTGCTTTTTGAATGACTTCAACATCAACCCCTACATCTAAAATACTTCCCTCGCGAGAAATCCCGTGGCCAAACATAATATCAAATTCAGCGATTTTAAACGGTGACGCTAACTTGTTTTTTACCACCTTGACGCGTACTCGGTTTCCCATATCTTGCTCACCAACTTTTATCGAACTGATCCGTCGGATATCTAACCTAAGACTTGCGTAAAACTTAAGCGCATTGCCACCCGTTGTTGTTTCGGGATTGCCAAACATGATACCGATTTTCATACGAAGCTGATTGATAAAAATGATCGTACAGTTTGATTTGCTAATTGCTCCCGTAAGTTTGCGCAAAGCTTGACTCATAAGCCGCGCCTGAAGTCCCATATGAGAATCTCCCATCTCGCCTTCGATTTCTGCACGAGGTACTAAAGCCGCAACTGAGTCAACAATAATAATGTCAATTCCACCAGAACGAACTAACGTCTCGGCAATTTCCAACGCTTGCTCACCTGTATCAGGCTGTGAAACTAAAAGATTGTCTAAATCAACCCCGATAGCCGAAGCATACACCGGATCAAGTGCGTGTTCTGCATCAATAAATGCACCAATCCCACCTTGTTTTTGAGCGTTTGCGAGAACATGAAGAGCAAGGGTTGTTTTTCCACTTGATTCTGGACCAAAGATTTCAATTATACGACCGTGGGGAACTCCTCCGATACCAAGGGCTAGATCAAGTGCAATCGAACCGGTAGAAATCACCCGCATACCTTCAACCAAACTACCTTCATTAAGCTTCATAATAGAGCCTTTACCAAACTGCTTTTCGATTTGCTCCATTGCTAGCTTTACCGCTTGTGCTCGTTCGTTTTCTGCCATAGTAACTGTAGTATACCACAAATTTTACGAATGTAAATATACCAATATATATACGACTTTCTCGACGGAAAGAATGTGTTACTTGTGAGCCATTCTATCAACATCATCCTTGATCATTTCAACATCTTTTTGCATACGTTCCATTACTTGATAGATCTTTTTTAACTCTGAAAGAATTGCATTCTCGATATTTTCTGGTTCTTGAGAGTTTTCATTAAATCCAAATGCCATAATGTAGTCACCCCTCTTTCAAAAAATATTAACTTCGTAAATTATAAATCATTTCCAGTATATGACAAATTAAAACTTTTATTGATAAGCGGAAAATCTGGTACTACATTGTGGGCTCCCGCATGCCCAACTAGAGGCCAATTCACCCATGAGGGGTCTCGCGGCGCAACTCTGTCTATGTTACCATCATTATCGGTAGTGACAAGATAAATAATTTCTCCACGCCATCCTTCGACCACACTAAGAGCAACGGCATTCTTCTTGAATATATAACTGCACTCAGCGCACAAAGGCCCATCAGGTAGTACCTTTAATGCCTGTTCGATGAGTTTGATTGATGCGCGAACCTCCTTGACACGAACACAAAATCTTGCGTGCACATCTCCACTTTGCTCAGTTTCAATTTCCGTAAACCCTAATTCGTTGTATGCCGCGTAAGGAAAATCAACTCGCGAATCATTTTTAATGCCAACCGCCTTAGCCACAACTCCTGTTGCACCATAGTCCTCTACGATTTTACGTGACAATTCACCGGTGCCTTTGAGACGATTAATAAGCGAAGTACTATTTTCGGCTATGCGAATAACTTCGTTAAAATCTTTCAGTATCCTTCCCAACTCTTTAGCTAGGATTTGCTCCTCTTCACTCCTTATGTCTTTAACAACTCCGCCACAAACATTGACTCCACGTAAAAACCTACTCCCGGTTAGTCGTTCATTAATCTGCATAACCATTTCCCGTAGTCTTGCACCATGCGCGCCGCCAAAATTAAAACCCGTATCCATCATAATTGCGCCAATGTCACCGAGATGATTAGCTAACCTTTCTAGCTCAGCATAAATAACGCGCACATACAGGGCCCGCTTTGGTGGAATAGTTTCTGATAGTTGTTCCAATGCCTGACAAAAAGCCAGTGAATGGCTAAAGGAACTGTCTCCAGAAATTTTTTCTGAAAGGAGAATCTTCCCTTCAAATGAGAGGGTTTCAAATAATTTTTCACTGCCTTTGTGGGTAAATCCAAGACGAGGTTCAAGAAAGATAATCTCTTCACCGGCAACGCTAAATCTGAAATGACCAGGTTCAATAATTCCGGCGTGAATCGGACCAACCGGTATCTCATATATTCCCTCGCCATCAACCTCTTGGAATTGATACGTTCCAATCGCTTCTTTTGGTCTGATATCCCAAACAAAATCTTTTCGGAGCGGATAGGTATCTACTGGCCAATTTTCATGAAGAATAATTTGTCGCGAATCAACATTCCCAACCGGATTTAACCCGAAAAATGTTTTAATTTTTCTCTCATAATTCCATGCTCCAAGAATAATAGGAGACAATGACGGGAATTGTTCCGTATTTTTCAATTCAATAAACGGAACAATGAATCCGTGTTCTTCGGGCGAACCAAAGACATACCAGATCCTAAAACATCCTTTTTCTTTTCTTTCATCCGTTGCAGTAATCAACTTTAGCTTAAGATGTTTATTATTCATTACGTCAGAGACAAATTCCTTAAGTTGGGAAGCGGGAATTTCAAAGGTAACAGCATCTCCATAAAATGCTATTTTTTCTTTTCCAGAAAGGTATTTTTTAATGTTTTCTGTGTTCATATTAATAACGTAAAGCGGCGGTGTTGATTAATGTTAGCAAAAATGGCGGCTGATAAAAACTCAAAATTAGTACAATAATGAGAAGTACAAGTGACGGAAGAATAAGCCAGATATTTTCTTTTTCTTGTTTTATTTCTGGCGGTTTTTCCCCAAATACCATTGCAGTGGCATGCTTAAAAAAACCAATAAAAACAAGAGCAGTGCAAAAAACCACCGCGATCACCACTAATGGCTGAATCCTTATTCCGGCAGAGAAAATAAGTAACTTAGTAAGAAATATCCCAAAAGGCGGTGCACCAGTAATGGCAAAAAATCCAACTATAAACAATATACTCGTCATCGGCACTACCTTTAATGCACCTTTGACATTGGCTATCTTTGCTGAATGATAGGTGAGTAAAAGATTACCCGACAAGAAAAAGAGTGCGGGTTTAACCAAAGAATGAAAGATTACGTGAAATATAGCGGCAATAACAGCTAATCCACCAAAACCAAATCCGAGGGCAATAATACCCATATTTTCGATACTTGAATAAGCAAGTAAACGTTTATAACTTTTTTGGTCAAGAATAATAAGCGCAGAAATTAAGATTGATACCACCCCAAATGAGATTAACAATGTCTCGGTAAAAGTTTGATCAATAACCGTATCAGTAATAAGTTTAAACCTCAAAACAATAACAAGCGCGACATTTAAAAGTACGCCTGACAAAAGTGCGCTTACGGGTGATGGTGCCTTGCTGTGAGCATCAGGCAACCACGTATGCATTGGCGCAAGTCCAACCTTCGTGCCATAACCAATCAAAACAAAAATAAAGGCAATTTTGGCAAGTAAGGGATCCATGTGAAGGGCGTTTTCTCCAAGTGTCTGCCAACTGACAAACCCATTTCCGATAGATGGATCTATGGAAGTAAAATACAGAAGCGTGCCTAGAAATCCCAACAGTAAACCAATAGAATTGATAATCAGATATTTCCAAGCTGCCTCCATCGCCGAAGGTTTGTTATAAAAGCTAATGAGGAATGCGGTGGAAAGTGTAGTTGCCTCAATAGAAATCCACGCAAGGATGGGACTGCTCGATGAGATGGCCAGAAACATTGCAACAGAAAAAAGATTTAATAAAATATAATATTGTTTGACGCGGGTAAATCCGATGATATGTGCAGCAGTCTCTCTTCTTAAATAGGGGACTGAATAAACAACGGCAGCCAAACCAACACAAGCAATGATAAGAATAAGCAACGAGCCCAGCGCGTCAATGAATAAAAACGTAAATGGAGCATAGTCTCCCGAGGTGGCAACCCTAATAGCCACAACAATTGACTCGACAAACACGATGACCATAGCAACAATCGAAACAAATTCGATAACTCCACGATGTTTTACTAGAACCGCAATCAACGCGGCAAGAGTTAAGGATGAAATAATAATAATAAGTTCCATAATGTTAATCTTTCAAGTGCTTCATGGTACTCGTATCAAGCGATCCAAAATGCCGATAAATCATCGAAATAAAAACCGTGGCGATAATTAGCCAAATAAAAATATCAAATACGATACCTAACTGGAGCATCGGGGATTGTTCCAGTCCCGCAAAGATAGCAAAAGCGACAATACTGTTTTCCATAGAAAGTACGCCAATTGCTTGAGAAATAGCGTCCTTACGATTGATAATTAAGAATAGAGACGTAAAAATCGCTGAAAGCGCAAGTGACAACAAGGCATGATGGGCAGGAATAATATACGTAAGAGGAGAAAATTGCTGAAAGCGTGAAATAGCGGTAAACGTGGCAATAATAATGAGAGCCAGCGGCATACTCAGATACGTGCTCACTGAATATGTTAGTTTATGTTTTTGTATCAACCTAAAAAAGAAAACTGGCCCTAAAATAGCTTTAACAATCAACGTCACTAAAACCACAAAAAGAAGGGGGATACTGTTAGTTTCCATAAAGGAAGCAAATAATAAAACCGTGATGGCAGAGGATTGAACAGCGTATGCCACAACAGCTTCAAAATTTTTCCTTGCAAGATGCAAGTAAATAATTGATAAGAACAGCACACCCAATAAAAATTGTAAAAATGTTATATTCATAATGATTGAATCTGGACAAGGCCAATTGCCACCGCGCTCAGAATAAATGAAGTGATTAACAGATCCGGCAATCTAAAAAATCTTGATTTCGCCATACTCGATTCGACTATTCCGACCATAGCACAAAGGACGAAAGTTTTTAGGAAAAGAGCGGTAAGGCCAAGGATAATCGCCTGTATGTCCGCACTTTGTGCAATTCCAAAAGGGAAAAACAGATTCGCTCCCATAGCAATGAAAATAAAAAGCTTGTTAGCAGCCGCCCATTCCATCAGCGCCAGCCTTTTACCAGAATATTCCAAAATCATCG
>CAYZXG010000022.1:0-13005 GCA_964482365.1 uncultured Candidatus Saccharibacteria bacterium
CCAATCCCCACCCCCTCCGGGATGATGGGGACGTTGGTCGCAGCTGGCGGGATGCTTTGCTTCCCCGCAACCTGCATCCCCCCGAAGCCCGGGGTGAATTCGGTGCGCCCCGTTTTGATGGGGATCAGGAATCCCCCGAGGGTCAAAATCGCTGAAAGGCCAAACAGAAGTGCACCTTTCTTGATTTTGCCCCCGACAAAGTACAGGGCTCCGACTATCGCGGTGAGGATGCCTATGTAGATCAGGTAGGCCATCCATTTCCCGATGATGCTGGAAAGGGTGGCGTCCGTGGCTAGAATGTAGCGACCAATGTTGTAAGTCACTACGATGATCACGGCAACCCCCACAATCCGCACGGCGACCTTTGTATTCTTCTCCCACTGGAGCCCGTAGGCCCAGGTGGAGAAACGCCGGACGTAGCTAGTGAACGAGCCCGGTCTGACCCGGGCTGCCGCAGCTCCGGCAACTGGCGCAGGCGTGAAAGCCTCTACCAGCTTTTTCCCAATCCAAATGAGTGCGGCCACAGCCGCTACCACACTCAGCGCGGTGACCATCCAACCAAGGACGGTCAGGGTGGGGGCGGACCCCCAGAACTCGATGACCTTCGAAATAATCTTGTTCATGGTGTTTTTGCCTCCTGGCAGGTAGTGGCCCGATTGGGGCCAAGGTTTTTGAAGTTATAAAAACGCTGCTACGGGAGGCAGCGCGGTTTCAAATTAACAATATAGTGATTATGTCCTATATGACTAATAGGTGCCCAGGTGGGCGCCGCGCGACGTTGCAATGTGAGTTTTCACCCATATTACGACGTAAAAGAAAGCGAGATACATGTATTCGTTTTCTTTTTTGTCGCAATATGAAATGGTCTCACAAAACCAACGTGAAATTCCTTGTTAAGGTTCTGATGTCGTTTTGTAGACTGGCGGTTTGCCTTGTTCTACTAAGACAAATTATAGCATAAAACGGCACTTTTGTCAGTACTATAAGACTTGATTGGGGTGGTGGGTTTGCTTATGTGAGGGCAAAATGCAGTTTTTCAACAAAGAGGGTCAATGAGATATACTATTGCAAGCAAAATCCTCTAAGATACAAAATGAAGCAGTAAGAGTACAAAAGAGGGGGTAAGATATATAAACAGTGTTATGTACAGTAGGGTCGTAAGATTTGCAAGTACCCATCCCCTTTTTGCCATCAAAAATCGCCCCAGTCTAAAACTTAGTGGATACGAGATTATAAGTGAAAACGGTGCAAGAAACGCAGTCCATGTTGCCGATGTTAGATATGGTGCAAATGTGAGAATCGGATTAGTTGTAGTGGGTGTAGGCGCAAACATGTCGGAAACCATAAACGTAAGTAGCGCAACAATAAGATACGAAAGCCCAAAGATCAAAAGGGACATCAGAATAAAAAGTACATTTTTCATTAATTGATTATACGACAGTAACGTTTGTGTGGGTAGAATGAAACGACCACAACTGCAAAATGCTTTACTTTTAGCTCACGGTATGTATACAATGAATGTACTTTGCGCACTATGTCACGATTTTTTATTATTACTGATGATGAAAACGAACGAATTGTTTCTCTAAAGGAGGTGACATAGACAGATGCCAGCATTTCCAACAATATTAATTCCAACTCCTGAAGTTGGTCCTCAAGGTTCATTTGGTAATTTGCTTAACAGCTTTATTACTTGGGCAATTGCAATTGGAGCACTCGCAACCTTGGCTTTCATCCTTATGGGTGGTTTTAGCTATGTTACGGCCCAAGATGACGCCGAAAAGGCAGAAGGTGCACGAAAAACAATTACTAACGGTGTAATTGGACTGATCATTATTGCTTCAGCCTTTATTATCTGGAAGCTCGTAGTGAGTCTTCTTAATCTTGACGCGCTCTTCTCGTAGAAAGATTGCATTGTTTGTACAGTAAAGCGCACGTAACCAAGTGTAATAACAATAGTTGTACATTTTGGGCGTGCGTTTTCTGTTTCACGTAAAATATTTTTACGATTTACGATTTACGATTTACGATTTACGATTTACGATTTACGATTTCCAAACTATTGTTTTTACTCAGTGCTTGTCGTATGCTAATTACATACATGAGAGTGTTTCGTATTCTTGCAACAATCGTAGTCGTTTTAATATTTTCGATTTCCTTAATTGTTTCGCCTGACAAAGCGTATGCAATTGTTCGTTCAAGTAATACGAGTATTTTTACCGGACGGTTTATTCCTGCATTTTTAGGTGGAGCGTATGATCCAACTCCCGCGTTTTCCGAGCTTGCAGGTTTGCCCGTCTATGTGTTTGCGTACGACTTTTGGAACGGAGCGAATCAAGCAGGTGAGAATTCGTGGATTATTTCTGATATAGCGGTACGGTCGCAAATACGCGCCGATGGAAGTTTTCAGGTGCAGGGACTGCCCACTGCATCTCACTACGGCGTGTATTTTCCGTTTGAGCTTGCGCCAAATGGTTCGGTAAACCGTACAGATTGTACCGGTACAGGAAATGAAACAGATCCATGTTTTGGTGATACAAATGCTTATAAATATGATTTTAGAATGCCTATTAGTGAAGATAAGATTATTGACGTTTTTTCCTACGCTCCACAATATTTGTCAGTTCCCGTTACTGTTCAAAGTCAAGTAAATTCTCCCGATGGTTACGAAAATGTTGTTGTTAAACATGCGTTTGTAACTAATCGTACGGATGTTGATATTGCAAATAACATAAACACGTTTCCGCTTGTTCCCAATCACACACTTCACTTTGTGGTAACTGAAACCGGATCAACGATTACAGGTGCATCTGAATACGAAGTTGTGGCGATTCGAATTGCAGCTGAAAATATGGATCCGCTAAGTCCCTCTCAGAACCTGTCTCCTCGAATTGATTTTCCAATTATTCGAGGTCGTGCACAAAAATCAGACCATAGTGCACAAGCGGTGAGGTATGTTTTTCAAGCTTATGCACCACAAGGACTTTACGTGATTACAACCTGGCGAAAAGAAACAGATAGCCCAACGTATGCTGATTGGGATACTGTCTCAAGTTTAAAGAGTCGTAATTCAGCAATTGCACAGTTGTGGATAAAAGACAAGGGTTTTGATTGGAGAGATGCACTATCTCAAAGTAATCAGTCGGTTGTAATACTTTCTAATCGAATTTATGTATGGGGTGTCGTTACCGATCAGCAAGGAAACCTGATGACTTCTTTAAACAAAACCTGGAATTTCGAGAATGAGGCAGTTCCATTAGATAATATTCAGGTGGGTATAGCGAGTGACAAGGTCAAGTCATATTACAGTTATGATCCATTGAATTTGCAGCCTAATGCACAGGAAACAATTTTTCTTACTCCGGCACTTTCAGAAAGTAGAGGAGTAGATATTCCAGAAACAATATGGGGTGTGTACATGTTTGGACTCAACTGGGATTTTTTGTTTAGTAACGGGTTAACACCGCAACAGGACACTTTTCAAATTTATCTTGCAAATGGGGGAGATGAATATCAACCCCTTATGTTTAGGAGTCCGGGATATCCAAACAATGTAATTTCTAGTTATGATGGTCCAATACAGGTGTCGTTTACGGTGCCTCCTAAATGTACAGATATTAATAACTGCGTAAGCGGATATACAGATGGAGTTTTTATCGAGGCGTCGTTGGATGCTGCGGGAACTAAACCTGCCATTGGTGCTCAAGCGATTGTGCAAATGCAAAACCCAAAGATTGGCCGTGCTATTGCAACTGGTAAGGAATATTACTTAGACAGGGCTGGAGAGTTACATATCCCTGCCAGTGATTTGATCGCAGGAACAGAATATAAGATTACTCTCTATGATCATCTAAATCAATTAGATATTCCAAACATCGTGTATACAGGTGAGGGTGTTGTCTCGATTAAAAACAATGTTTTGGTTCGTCTTGAACCCAAATTCATACCTAAATATAATCTTGATTTGGCAAACTGGATTGATGAAACGTTTTCGCCAACTCAGGCCTATGCTTCCGATTACGTTTCTGCCGTTGTCTCGGTAATTTTGCCAAGGGGATCAAGTGTGTCCTCACTTACCGTTGATATTCAAGACGATGCAAATAACTATTCGTGCTTTTTGAGGGGAGACACACCCTGCAAACTTTTAGATATGGCGGGAACTGATTTAACGGCAACAAGGATTGTGCCGATTACTGTGCCTGTAGATGGTGTGACGCCACAAAAATTTATGGTCAATTTACCTGTTCCTCAGCTTGTTGATATTAATGGTTTGTCTGTACAGGCTGCAAAAATAACGTATCAAGTCGTGGTTAGTGCAGAAATTGATGGCACTCCCAAGAATGCGGTTTCACGAGTTTCAGTTCGCAACGATGAAACTATTGAGCCAATAGGTGGTAACGTGACGGTTAATCTTGCACAATCACAGTGTGAAATATTGGGTGATAGTGTTGCAGATACATCAAGGGCTGAAACAAATGGCTGGATCGCAAAACACTTTATGGCTGGTTTGAATGGTTGGGTCGCAAAAATAAGTTGTAATGTTACTAACACGATGTTTGATGCTTTACCCTCTGTGTTTAGTGGAATATATCGGTACGGACTGCAAACCCGTGCTCTTCAACAGGAGAGTGCAATTCTTAGGTTTACAGATGTCGTAAGAAACTTTGCAAACATTATGTTTATTTTTATGTTTATCGTGATTTCAATTATGACGATTCTACGGTATCAGCCTGAAAAATGGCACGTGAGAGTGCTTTTGCCCAAAGTGCTTATTGCGCTCGTTTTATCTAATTTTAGTATTCCGATTGTACAAGCGTTTTTGGACTTGAATAATTTTTTGTCATTTACCTTATTTAGTTTTACTGTGAGTATTATTGATACATTACGAACGTCAAGTCTTACGCAACTTAGTGATCTTAGTGCAAACGTTGGTGCTGTTGGTGCTGTTGGAGGTGTAGCGGCCATTGGGTTTATGGCAAGTGCGATATCCAATATTGTCATGGGGTTCATGAGTGTAGTTGGGTTTACGGGAGGACTTGGTGGCGGGGCGATCCTTCTTGGAGTAGTAGGTTTTGTTGTCGGTTTGATTCTAAGTTTGTTTATGATGATTTTGCAGCTGTTGCTTGTTTTTATCTCTCGATATGCGGTTATATGGCTCATTACAATCGTTGGGCCATTGGTGTTTTTGATTGATGTACTTCCGTGGTTTGGTGGTATGCAAGATAAGTGGTTTAAAACACTTGTCTCTTTTTCGTTTATGCAAACAACCGTTGCGGCTCTTATGTGTGTGGGTGTACTTCTTCTTACGGTTGCATCAGGGGACGACTCTTTTCTTTCAGGCTGGGGTGTCATTCTTGTTTCACTTGTAATTTTTGCTACGGCAGTGAAGATTCCAAAAGCTGCAATTAATTCTGCCCTTAGTCAATTAGGTGGAGGGAGTATTGACATTGGAGCAATTGGTAAACCAAAGTCAATCAGCGAAATCTCAGACTCAGTTGTAGAAAAACGTGAAGCTGCGTATTCAAGGGATGCTGAATACAACAAGGGCCAGAAGCTAAGGGGTAAAAAACCTACGGCTTTTGGAAGATTTGCAAACAAACTCGATTCGGGCATTAACGCAACAAAATATGCAGGACAAGAGAAACAACGGGCGGCTACAATAGCATCTAATGCGTCTGCTACAAAAGGATATTTGCGTGAATTACGTAGTGACTTTACTACCGATCCAAAAAACTATAAGAATCTAAACGCAACAAATATGTCTCGATTAAATAGTGTGTATGAAGATATGCCGAAAAATTATGGTCTGTCGCAGACAAATGGGAGTGCTTTCACTTATGCTGAGTTGGAGAATGCTCTTGTGGCAGCAGAAGGTAGGGGGGTTGATTGGAGCCATCCCGATAATTTGGTTAACGGTACAAATGTACGTGACATGCTTGATACAGCGCATAAACCAACAAATCAGAGAGTCGTGTGGAAAGATATTGAAGATGCGGTTGGAAAAGACAAAAATGTCTTTTGGGAACTCATGGAGAAAGGTCCAGATGAGCTGCGCAACAGTTTGGCTCGCGAAGCGAGAAATCTCGCCCCACTTCCAGGCGCATAGGGTTTACCAAAACCCGATTATCTATATGTCTATGGGGATATGAAAAGTTTTTGTTGCTGATTATCTGAACGAGACTGTAAAGTGTGAAACCCTATGCTTCTAATCTGTTCTTTCGCTTGTATAAATATAAAAACAGTCCGCTGATGGCAATAGTGAGTAACGCGATGACTAAAAGTTTGCCCGCTCTTTCAAGCACAACAGCGCTGAATCCTAACAGCGTTCCGGTAGTTAGGTACAGCCAAATTACGTGTTTTTTTGTCCAGCCAGCATCTAACAAAAAATGATACAGATGCTCGCGATCGTTATGAAACGGGCTTTTACCGGCAAGCAATCTTTTTGTTCCAACGAGCACTGCATCAATTATTGGGATAGCAAAAACAACCAGGAGGGCAGCAACTTTACCGCCCGAAAGTACCGATAAAACGGCAAGTAAAAATCCAATAAACGTACTCGCTCCAAATCCCGGCAGCATTTTTTCGGGTGGGTAGTTGAACGGAAAAAATGCCAGTACCGCACCTGCAGCTGATACCGCAAGTATTGCTGTTTGGAGTTGGTACGGGTTTCCACTTTGATATTTGAGAGAAACAGCAGCAAGTGTTAATAATGCAATGGTGGCAACGCCGGGAAGTTGACTTGCACCTTTAGTCCAGTTGGTTGTGTTTTCAAGCAATACTACCCAAAAAATTAAGAATAAATCGCCAGGTATAACGAGCGTAAAATTGTGAATCACCAATGAATACAGATCAAAATAGGTTGCATACCCACTAAATGGGTTTGTTGTGTAAAACGAAACTCCCGCAAGTACTATAATCACTCCGGTAAGGATCTGAAAGAACAGGCGTAACAAGGGAGTTATATCATATTTATCATCCAAGGTTCCCACCACGACATTTATGAATGAACCGATTAAAATTCCGAGTAGCAGAGTATCGTGTTTTGCAAACATGAGGGCAGTTACGGTAAAGGCAATAAACATTGCTATCCCCCCAGCTCTGGGCAGTAGGTGCGTGTGAAGAATTGCCGGATGTGAACGTTTAGGGTCGTCGGTTAGTCCGACTTTGAGTGCAAAAATTTTCACCAGCGGTGTAAGTAGTAAAGAGAGAGAAAAACTTAGAAAAAATATTGGTAATAACATGGGTACGGATATTCCGCTTCGTATTTTCGTTGACCCCTAAGGACAAACGGTGCTACTATTGTAACATGAGACGTGCGCTTATTTTTATTGCATTGGGGATCATTTTACTTGGTATAACAGGTTGGATCTTACTTCCAAACGTGCGGTCGGATATTTTGGAACGGATTCCATTTCTTAATCGAACACCGGCAAACGTAACCCTTACCTATTGGGGTTTGTGGGAGCCACGAGAGGTTATGCAGCCACTTATTGATCAATATCAGACCGAGAACCCCCATATAACCATAGAGTATGTTGCGCGCGATCCAAAGACTCACTACGATGTAGTAAATTCTCGAATCGGCAGTGAAGGGGGACCTGATATTGTGCGTCTTCATGCAACCTGGGTCCCATTTATGAACAGTTTGTTAGCCTCCGCACCAACTAAAGTCCTTACAACAAAAGACTTTGCGAGTGAATTTTTTCCGGTTAATCAGCAGTTTTTAGTGTCAAACGATAAGGTGTATGGCGTGCCGCTTGAGGTTGATGGCATTGCACTTTTATACAACAAAGACCTTTTTGCTCAAGAGGGAATAACGGTTCCGCCCGAAACGTGGACGCAGTTTAGAGATTACGCATCGCGATTAACACGCAGTAATACCCAAGGAACCATTATTCAGTCCGGTGCTGCAATGGGATATGGTGCAAGCATCGACTATTCGGCAGATATTATTGCCCTTATGCTGGCACAAAATGGCGTGTCTTTTGCAGATTTTCAGGGTAAAGTTACGTTTGATAAAACCCTTTCAGCCGTAGGAAGTAATTTGGGTGAAGAGGCACTTAAGTTTTATCGTTTATTTTCAAACCAAGAAAAAAGTTGGGATCCGTCGATGGGAAACAGCACCCAGGCGTTTGCCCAGGGTAAAGTTGCGATGGTGTTTTTACCAAGCCATAGGATTCATGAGATTCTTAATGCGTCGTCTTCGTTTAGAATTGGTGTTGCCAAAGTGCCCCAACTGCCGTCACCTACGGGTACGATTATTCCAACATATTGGGCAAATTATTGGGTTGAATCTGTTGCCAGTGCTTCGCAGCACACCGAAGAAGCCTGGAAATTCTTACGGTGGTTAAGTTTAAAAGAGCAGCTTGCAACATTATATCGAACAGAAAGTACCATCAGGGCATTTGGTGAACCGTATTCGCGCATTGATATGGAAACAAGTTTAAGTAGTGAGCTATATACAGGCCCTTATGCAGCGCAAGGGCAAGGATATACGTCGTGGTACATTGCGTCGAAAGGATTTAACAGCACACTTAACGATCCCATCGAGGCGGCGATCGTTGAAATGCTTGATGCAACTGCACTCAATGATAATGCGGCGGGTGAGTTGTCAACGGCAGCGAGTAAGGTACAAAAAGTGTTAGATGCACTGACTAAAGAGTGAGTACTATTATCAGCGTCAGTTGTTTGATCAGTGGGGCTGAAACGATGAAATGCGACGAATTTTGTCATGGTAACGCCATTTAAAAACTTGACAGATCTAGAAATATTTGTATAATTCGTAGTTGCAATGGCAGATGTTACAAAAATTACACTTTTAGAAGATCGCGTGTTGGTTCGTGCTAAAGGTATCGAACAAAAAACAGCTTCAGGAATTATTATTCCCGACACGGCGACTTCTGAAAAACCAGAACAAGGAGAAATCCTTTCAGTTGGACCTGGTCTTGTTAACGAAGATGGAACGGTACGACCACTAACCGTTAAGGTCGGTCAGATGGTTTTATTTACTAAATATTCTCCCAATGAAATTAAGGTTGATAACGAGGACTTTTTGATTATTCGCGAGAAAGATATTCTCGCAATTGTTGGATAACACTATTATGTCTGCAAAAAAAGTAATATACGGCGAAGAAGCCCGCAAAAAATTAAAAGAAGGCGTTGATATAATTGCACTGGCAGTTCGTACAACTCTCGGACCAAAAGGAAGAAATGTTGCAATCTCTTCAAGCTTTGGTTCTCCAACTGTTACCCATGATGGTGTTTCTGTGGCAAAAGAAGTAGAAGTAAAAGATCCGTTTGTAAATATGGGTGTTCAGCTTGTCCGTGAAGCTTCGAGCAAAACAAATGATGTTGCAGGTGACGGAACAACAACAGCAATGGTGTTGGCTCAAGCTTTAGTTGACGAAGGAATGAAGAATATCGCAGCAGGAGTTAATCCAATGGTTTTGAGAAAAGGATTTCATAAAGCCGCTGATCTTCTTGTTGAAGAGCTGAAGCAGATGAAGAGGGATGTTTCAACAAAAGAAGAAAAATCACAAGTTGCAACTATATCGGCAGCTGACAGCGAAATTGGCGGACTTATTGCTGATGCACTTGATAAAGTTGGTAATGAAGGTGTTGTTACGGTTGAAGAATCGCGCGGACTTGCATTTGAAATTGATTATCGCGAAGGAATGGTTTTTGATAAGGGGTATGTTTCTTCATATTTTGTTACCGATACTCAGGCAATGGAAGCCGTTGTAGAAAACCCGGTCATTCTTATTACCGATCAAAAAATCTCTTCACTCTCTGAATTTTTGCCAACACTTGAAAATATCGTTAAACAAAGTAAGAGTTTAGTTATCATTGCAGAAGATATTGAAGGTGAAGCACTCGCTACACTTGTTGTTAACAAATTACGCGGTACATTTAATATTCTCTCTGTAAAAGCACCTGGCTTTGGAGATCGCCGTAAGGCAATGCTTGAAGACATAGCAGCGTTAACGGGTGGTGTGGTAATTTCTGAAGAAGTAGGACGAAAACTTGAGAGCGTTCAAATGGAAGATTTGGGCCATGCTGATCGTATAATCGCAACTAAAGACGAGACTACGATTGTTGGTGGAAAAGGTTCAAAAGAGATGATTGACGGACGTGTTGCACAAATTCGTCAAGAGATGGAGAATTCTACATCTGATTATGATAAAGAAAAGTTACAAGAACGGCTTGCAAAACTCGCAGGTGGTGTTGCAGTTTTGGGTGTTGGAGCAGCTACTGAAGTCGAAATGAAAGAGAAAAAACATCGTGTTGAGGATGCGGTAAATGCTACAAAAGCAGCAATTGAAGAAGGTATTATTCCCGGTGGAGAAGTTGCCGTAGTAAAGGCCCGGAAGGTGCTTGTACAGCATTTTGATGACGATGACGGCGTTGCGTATAAGATTGTTTACAAAGCTATGGAAGCACCGCTTCGACATCTTGTAAAAAATGCAGGACAAGATGATGGGTGGATCTTAAAAGAGATCGAAAAAAGCGAACAAACAGATTTTGGATTCAATGTCATGACTGAGCAATTTGGTTCAATGTTTGAGGCAGGGATTATTGATCCGCTCAAAGTAACTCGCTCAGCTATTCAGAATGCGGTGTCTGTTGCCGTAAATATTCTTACGACCGATGCGCTTATTGCTGAAGATGAGGATGACAAAAAAGAAGATATGTCGGCAGCAGGAATGGGTGGCGGGATGCCAGGAATGATGTAAGGATTTTACCCAAGCGTTTTATTAACCCCATGTTCAGTACAGAGTTTTTTGTATGTTTCTAATATTTTCTGTTGATAGTCAGTTATCCACGTACTCTCAAGAGTTAGAAGTTTTTTGTGACGAATGCGATATAGCGTTTGCTGAAGTAATTTAGCCAGTCTATTACCTGCTACAACAAACTGATTGGGAGTGGTTCCATTTGTTTGAGTCATGTCCCATGAGTTTTGTACATCACTATAGAAGTTAGGAAGAAAGTTTTTAATCCATGAATTTGTTTGTATGAGTTTTTGAAACGTATTGCTTTTATTGAAGATTGGCTTAAGGTGCGCAAGTTCCATAGCAGTAAATAGATTCTGTTTTTTTATAGAAAGGTCTGATGTTTCGAGAAACATGTTCGCGCAAAACATTTTGTGGGTAATTCTCGAAGTAGCGGATGACCGTTTTTGCATTAGTGATAGGATCCCTATCACTAACAGTCTGGTGAGCCAAGCGGTATGTGGTTTGCAGATAATGAGCACATCAATGTCGCTTTTTGGCGTTTCGTTTAGTGCAGCAATACTTCCCGTAATACCAATACATTCAATGGATGGGATATATCGAGCAATGGGGAGCATTGTTTTTTGGGCGTGGGTAATTACATTCCAAGACGGGGTTCTATTTGTTTTGTCGACAGAGATGGAGGAACTTCTTAGGTGGTACGTATTATGTGACTTTTTTAAAATTGCGGTTGAGTCAAGCGCAGTAGTAATGGTAGATTGTTCAGCAGGTTCATCAACAAGATACTTCCAGGTTTCATATTGCGTAAGAGGGAACTGAAAGATGTGGTGGTATAGAATCGTTTTATACACCGCCTGTGCTATACGTTCCATAATAGGTGTATTATTGCATATCCTCGTTTATTGGTGCGGTCTCGATTTGTGGGGGCGTAGGGGTTAGTGAGACGTCTAATTCTAGTGCAAATAATGCCTGAATGCTTTTATCTTGAGTATAGATCGACACTACCATTTGTTCTCTAAGTGCGCTTTGGTCGGATATCGTCACTTGAGACGTTTGGGGTTGAAATTGAGCTACCAGGTATATGTGGGTGAATGGGTTTAACGTAAGTTGTATACGGCTTCCGTCGTCTCTCAAGACCGTAACGGTGTCATTTCCTTGATCTATTCGTTCGATGATACCTACGTAATCTGCTCGTGCTTGTAAAAACATGAGGTATTCTGGGATTGGGGTGGGGGTTGGTTTTGGGCGATCGGTAGGTGAGGTAGAGACTGCTTGTGGTTTGTAGATCAAAAAGTAGGTACTAATAGCCGTTGAGGTCACTATGATCAAAACAATTACTAAAAATACTCGTACGTAAAGCTGTGTTTTGGTTATACCCGTGGTTTCTTTAGACGAAAATTTTATTTCAGGCATAGCTATTTTTTCAATACAAGAAAGAGCCCATAAACTACCACAAAAGAGAACCCAATGGCAATCATGAGAGAATACTGTTCGGTGCCTCCCACAGGCAAAGTCGCAGGCAGTGGCATTGGAGTAGGTGTTGTAGTTCCTGAAATCGTTGGGGATGGAGTTACTGAAGCGGTTGGTGTTGATCCTACTATGTACGTGGCAGATTGAGACTGAACGAGAATGTTTGTGCTTGTTCCGGAAAGATACACGGCGGAATCAGATGCAAAAGCAACGGTAGCAACTCCGTCAGCTCGGGTTACAAAATTGATGGTAGCAAGGGTTAAATTGCTCCCGCTCACACCGTTTCCGCTCACACCGCCTTCGAGAATAAGCTCGCTTGCGGTACTACTGGTATCAACGGTATACCAAATCGTAATAAAGCTATTGGATGTTGCAATGCTTTGGGGTGCAAGAATTCCTGAGGTGTAAGTAATTTTTGCTAAAACTCTATCAATGGTATCGTTTTCAGTATTAAGAATGACGGTCGCAGAAATTGTTTGACCTTTTTGAACCGTTATTGTTGACGGAGACAAAGACAAAATTGCCTGTTGTGCAAGCACATCTTTGGGGAGTGCAAAAAATAAAATAGTTGATATAAGGGCAAGAACCCAAAACTTCATGCACTAAGCATAACAATCATAAAATCCCCCGTCAATAAAAGAAATTTGTTGACTAAATCGTACGCAATGTGTACCATAAGTTTGTGAGAAATTTTATATTTGTTGTATTTTTTGTTGTTGCTTTGTTCGCAAGTGGATCTAAAGATGTTCTCGCGGATAACTGTCCTAGTTCATGTTTGGATTCTACAGCATGCGGAAATCTAAAT
>CAYZXG010000023.1:0-12797 GCA_964482365.1 uncultured Candidatus Saccharibacteria bacterium
GGGTATTGGTCTGTATATCGCACGATCAATTATTGAGGCGCACGAAGGGACTATTCGGGTAACTAGTGTTTTGGGAGAGGGAACTACATTCGTAGTTGCTATTCCAATTTCAGCTACACGGTTAGAAAAAGCCTAGCGTAGTTATCAGTAACGGTAAAACGATTATTCAGGATTATCGACTATTCGAGGTAATTGATTACTCAAGGTAATTGATTACTCAAGGTAATTGATTACTCAAGGTAATTGATTACTCAAGGTAATCTTTAAGTTTTCGCGCACGGGTAGGGTGTTTTAGTTTACGTAGAGCTTTTGCTTCAATCTGACGGATTCGCTCACGTGTTACACCAAAATCTTTTCCAACCTCTTCGAGCGTTCTACTTCGTCCATCTTCAAGCCCAAATCGAAGTTCTAATACTTTGCGTTCGCGTGGTGTTAACGAATCAAGTACGTCACGAACTTGTTCTTTAAGAAGTTCTGCACTTGCAACTTCGTCAGGAGAGAGCACCATTTCGTCTTGAATAAAATCACCAAGAGAAGAATCGTCGTCGTCACCAACCTTTTTTTGTAAACTGGTTGGTTCTTGAGCAATTTTAATAATTTCGCGTCCTTTTTCGGGTTCAAGTCCCATCTCTTTAGCAACCTCTTCGGGTTCTGGCTCTCTACCCAGTTCTTGCGCCATTCTCCGTGAAATCCTATGAAATTTGTTGATGGTTTCAACCATGTGGACCGGGATGCGAATGGTTCGTGCTTGGTCCGCGATTGCTCGAGTAATCGCTTGTCTAATCCACCAGGTTGCATACGTTGAGAACTTAAATCCACGACGCCAATCGTATTTTTTTACTGCTTTCATGAGCCCCATGTTGCCTTCTTGAATAAGGTCCAACATTGAAAGCCCTCTCCCAAGGTATTTTTTGGCGATTGAAACGACTAATCGAAGATTCGATCGAATAAGTATTTCGACTGCTTCAGCATCACCTTGCTCAACGCGTTTTGCAAGAGACACCTCTTGATCTTTGGTCAATAGATCTACTTTACCAATCTCGGTGAGGTACATTCTGACGGGGTCTGATGAATTTTTCCTTACCTTCTTTGCAAGTTCATCAAGTTGTTCTTGGAGCGTCTTTTTTTGTTCTTTAGGCTCTTCGGCTTTTGTTTCGAGCACCTCGATACCTTTGTCGAGAAGTTTCGCATAAAGTTTATCGAGTTCTTCGACATTTTTTTCAGCTTCAGGGAATACCCCCAAAATTTCGTTGAGAATGAGATATCCTTGTTTTTTACCCTTTTTTATGAGGGTATTAAGCTTTGCCGTTTGTGAGGTTGTAAGCGTTTTGTTTGCCATTGCGTGTGTTATTGCAGGTTTTTTAGGGCTTGTGTAATCGTTTTAAGTTCAATCATCTCTTCTTCCGATGGAGCAGCAATCGCGCTTATTTGTGCTATACGCGATCTAGTTTGATACCTTCTGATGCTTAATACGATATGCATTACTGCATCTTTGTAGGTTTCGTTGTTGTCAACAATTGTACCAAGGTCCTTAAGGAGCAACAAGTCAGCGGTAGTTCTCTCAATTTCTGTCAAATCACGTATGAACGAACTCACCTCGATTTTACCACGCTGTTTCAACTCGGAGAGCAGTTTTTGCGCGATAGAAAGAAGCGGATGGGTTGTAGAGCTTACTTTTAGGGGTTTAATAATTTCGATAAATGTTGCGTCTTCTTGCAAACTATCGGGAAGTTGTAGAAGTGATGCCACTAGTGTTTCCCAAAGTTGCTTACTTTTGCTTATGCTGTTTTGGTTGGTGGTCTTAGTAGTATGTTCACTTATAAGGTTTATGGGGGTGATGCCAGATGTTTTATACAGCTCTTTGTTGAGCGTTTCAAGGCTAATGTGTAGCACGTTTGAAAGTTTACGCAAGGCTGCTTCTTGGTCGATGGAGTTTTCAATAGAGCGAATGAGCGGTAGTACGATATCGGCGGCTTGTTTTTGAAAATGAGGACTGTGTGAATCGAATGAGCTTTGTGCGTACGTTATGGCAAATGAGATTGCATCCTGTGCTTGTGAAATATCCTGTTTTGTTTTTGTTGCATCTGCTCGAAATGCCTCGTCTGGATCTTTTCCTTCAGAAAGCTGTGCCACTTTTACTTCCATACCAGCTTGTAGGGCAAGGGGTATTGATCTAAAGGTCGCATCAATGCCTGCTTTGTCTGAGTCAAAGAGAAATATTACGCGTTTTGAAAGACGTCGTAACATACTTATGTGATCTTGAGTAAGTGCTGTTCCGAGAGGGGCAACCACGTTTTCAATACCATGCAGGTGGAAACTTATGACATCCAGAGTTCCTTCTACTACAATCGCGTAGTCTTGAAGAAGTATCTTATCTTTTGCTTGAGATAATCCGTACAAAAGTTTACTTTTCTTAAAGACACTTGTTTCGGGAGAATTAAGGTATTTTGCCGTTTCCTCCTTGTTTAGCGAGCGTGCAATGAAGCCTACAACACGACCCATACGATCTTCAATCGGAAAGACGATTCGGTCTCTAAATCGGTCGTACCAGCCAGTTCCCCCCTCTTTTTTAATGGCGAGCCCTGCTTCGGTTAGAAGTGATTCTGAGTGGCCTTCGTTTTGTAGAAATCGGCCGGTTTGATCCCAAGAGTTTGGTGCGTAACCAATTGAAAATCTCGTAATTAGTTCATCAGACACCCCACGTGTCTTTGAAATATATTCAAACGCATGGGTATTTTCAGGTAACAATAGTTGAGTACGAAAATAACTCGACGCGTCTTTTAATGTTTGGTAGATTCGCTCGTCAGGACCTGCCTCGGTTGAGGTACGCGCCTCAAGTGGAATGTTGTAGGTTTGAGAGAGGATCTCTAGTGTTCCCAAAAAATCGAGCCCTTCTTTTTCCATTGTATAGGTAATAATATCCCCGCCCTTGCTGCATCCAAAGCAATGCCAGGTCTGTCTATCGGGTGATACAAAAAAACTTGGGGTTTTTTCTCGATGGAATGGACAAACTCCTCTAAAGTTTTTCCCGGTTTTTTTAAGTTCGATTGTTTTTCCAATATGAGCAACAATATCGATGTTTTCTTTTATTTTTTGTGCGTTATCCACGGTAGCATCATTGTAGCAAGAAGCTAAAAAAAACTCAGAGAAATCAAACTCATTGGGTTCGTAAGATTGAGCCTTTCAGATAACTTTGATTGTCAATATAATAAATGATAGTGCAGTATTACAACCAGTCAGTACAAAGTATTGTTAAACATTTTGCGGTTGATGTTAAAAAGGGCTTATCGTCAACTGAGGTTGTTAATAGTCAGAACGAGTATGGAAAAAATGTTCTGGCAGATGGGAAAACCGAGGCGTCGTGGGAGATTATGTTACGTCAGTTCAAAAGTCCTCTCATTGTGTTACTTATGGGTGCAGTGGTTGTTACCGGTATTATTGGTGAGTATATTGATGGCGTCGTTATTCTATTTACCGTCATTATCAATACACTCCTTGGATATATTCAAGAAAATAAAGCAAAGAATGCCGTTGACGAGCTTAAAAAGCTTCAAAAACACCAAGCACACGTTGTGCGAAATGGTAAAAACGAGTTTGTTCTCTCTTCCGAAGTCGTCCCAGGTGATGTTTTGGTCCTTGAAGCAGGGCAGGTTGTGGTTGCTGACGCACGTTTGATTGTCTCCTATGAAATCAAGCTTAATGAATCCGCATTAACGGGCGAGTCTTTTCCCGCAGAAAAAAATACGTTGGATATTGCTGTGCCCAGTGTAATTCAGGATCAGCATAATATGGTGTTTAGTGGTACTTCAGTAGTAAATGGCGCTGGACGTGCAATTGTTGTTGCAACTGGTAAAATGTCTGAAATTGGAAAGATAGCACACGATGTTTCAACGGTTGAAAAACAACAAACGCCGCTTACCGTGCAATTCAATACTCTGAGCAAATTTCTGGTAGCTATTGTTTTCACGTTTTCTGTCGGATTTTTTATTTTTGGTGTTATGTCACACATACCGGTTTACGATATGTTTTTGTTAGCACTTACGCTTTCTGTTTCCGTTATTCCAGAAGGGCTTGCTATCGCAGTTACGATTTCGCTTGCGGTTGGAATGTTTCGAATGGCCTCTGCACAGGCTGTTGTAAAAACTCTTCCAGCGGTAGAATCTCTAGGGTCTGTTACGGTTGTTGCTATTGATAAAACGGGAACGTTAACGAAGAATGAATTGTCGCTAACCTCGATCGTTACGAAAGTTTCATCGGATGGTGTTGCAAACTTGACTGGAGCTATAGAGCCCAACGTTAAGGTGCCGCTATGGGAACGTTTTTCTCAAGTGCTCGTGTTTGCAAATGGTGCGAATGGCGCGTCACCAGCTGGTTTAGATCCCATTGATGGTGCTAACGTGATGTGGTTAAAGTCCAAGAAAATAGATATTGGTGAAGTCCTAAATCAGAGAACAATAGTTGACGCATTACCGTTTTCTTCGGAAAAGCAGTTCGAGGCTGTTATGACACTTCATAAAACCATGCATGTCGACCAAAGGGTTATATATTTGAAAGGAAGTCCCGAGGCTGTTCTTTCATTTTGCAGTCATGAGCAGCTCGATGAGTCGATCATTATTATGCAATCTAATACTCAAAACGAGATTCGTCTGATTTCAAGGAATATGGCAGAAACAGGACTAAAGCCACTAGCAATTGCGTATGCACTATGCGATGAAAATTTTGGGGATTTAGCATACGAATCTTTGCCACAAAAATTCGTTTTTGTTGGTTTGTTAGGATATGCGGATACTTTGCGACCCGAGGCAAAAGAGTCGGTTACAAAAGCGTATCAAGGAGGGATTCGGGTCGTGATGTTAACTGGTGATCATCGTGAAACTGCATCTGAAATTGCACGACAAGTAGGGATTAATAATCCAAAAGATGTTGTTGAAGGAAAAGAAATTGATTTTTTTACAGACAGTCAGTTGCGTGACAAGTTAAAAACCTGTAATGTTTTTGCGCGTGTGACGCCTGCCCACAAACTGAGGATAGTTAAAATATTTCAAGAACAAGGAGAAATTGTTGCAATGACGGGAGATGGGGTAAATGATGCGCCTGCTTTATCTCAGGCTGACATTGGTGTTTCCATGGGAAAGGGTGGAACGGATGTTGCACGTGGTGCTTCTGATGTAGTTTTGCTCGACAATAATTTTGCAACAATTATTGCAGCGATCGCGGAGGGACGGTCAATTTTTGATAATGTGAAAAAAGTCGTAATATATCTTATGTCGACTAACGTTAGTGAACTTTTTCTTATGGTTGGGGCATTGGTGTTAGGATTGCCGTTCCCTTTGTATCCAACGCAAATCTTGTGGTTGAATGTTGTTACTGACGGATTTCCTGATACGGCACTAGTTTTTGAACCAAAGGGAAAAGATATCCTTAAACGAGTGCCACGTAAAAGGGGCGCATTTATACTGAGTAGAAACGATGTGCTTTGGATTATTACACAGGGGATTGAAATGGCACTACTTGCAGGTATCGTTTTTTATGTGACGCTTCCTGAAAAGGGGTTAGAATATGCTCGTACAATGGCGTTAATGACTGCGGCATTTTCACAACTTGCAAATGCAATTTCGGTAAAAGCAGGGAACCGACCGTTATGGAAAGTCTCTTTACTTGACAATGTTTGGTTTGTAGCTGCACTAGTTGTTTCTGTTCTTTTGCAATTTAGTGTGATCGGAATTCCGCTTTTACGAGAGGTATTTAGAACAACATCACTATCGATGAATGACATCTTACTGTGTGTTGCAGTATCATCGCTCGTATTAGTGTTTGCTGAGTTTGCAAAAATATTAATTTGGATTACTAAAAAACATGAAGCTCATTGACCCTCACCTTGACGTTGCTTCGATATTTGACGAATTTAAAATTCCGATTGACGATTTTTACCATTTTTATAAACTTGGTGTACGGTCGTTTGGTTTAAGTTGGGAGGATAAGAATGAATATGTTTCGGGTAATTCGGCTTTGTCGGACGAAGGAGTCTCGGCAAAAGGGAGGGATATGTTAAGAATAATGGGAACAAAAAAGCTTATGGTTGATACTGCCCATTTGGGTGATCGATCATTTCGTGATCTAGACAGGTTGTTTGAGGGAGTAATTGTAAACACACATGCAAATGTGCGTACTATTACCGATAGCAAGCATAATCTTACGGATGATCAAATCCAGATAATCGTTGACCATGGAGGAATCGTATGTGTATTTCCAATCAAAGAAGATGTTGGTGGAAATGCAACATTTGACGACTGGTACAAGCATGTTGATTACATTGCATCAAAATGGGGTGTTGAATACGTTGGATTATGTTCAGATATCTTTCCACTACCCGAATACCCATTTGTAAACGATGCGCAAAATATGACGGTATTAAAAGATTTTCAAATGTATCTTCTCACAAGATTAGACCCGATCTTAGTACAAAAAATATCGCACGACAATTTTTATAACGTTCTCAAAAGGTGTGTACCCGAGGGTTAAGTCTTAACTTTAAAGTTGTACTCCATGCGTTTTTTTGTTGGTTCCTTGGTTTCTTTTGGTTGTTTATCACTAGGTGCTGTTTTTGTTTTTCGTTGAATGGTAAACGAGTGCGTTGCAAGCGTTACCAGAATAATCCCAGCAAGAAGCCCTAATATAAATATCAGTGTTGTGGTTGAGGTATTACTTGTTGTGTCTGATGAGTATGTCACAAGTGGAGTTGGAGTTACTACATTCCCCAGAACATTTTCCGACGAAGGTGCGGGAGTTATTGCGAATTGCATGGGAATAAAGTAGGGAACATATTGAATTCCTTGCTGAGGTTGCAACATGATGTTGGGGGAGGTTAGCATTGGTGTGGGAGAAGGTGATAGAAGTGCCTCAAAGCTTCCTGTCGAAGCCGGTTGGTTTTGTTCGGAAGTTTTGTTTAATAGATCAAGCGTAGTAAACGATCCTGAGTAGGTATTGTAAGTTCCGGTTTCTGCTTCGGCTTGTATTCGATATAGATAGGTGGAGTTTGATGCAAGTTGAAGGAGAGTAATCTCATGTTTGACCAAAAAGTCTATTGACCATGGTGTTTGTGTCCATACTCCGTCAGAGCCAGCATACGAAAGGTATGCTTTTGTGTGAGGAGTAGTGTTCCATGAGATGGTTGCGCTGGTACTGCTACGTGAAACGTATGCTCCGAAAATGTCAACACTGTCGGGTGCCCCAAGTATTGTTAATGGTAGAAAAAGCGAAGCTAGATACAGTCCGATACAAAATTTATACACCTTCATTTTTCACATTATATACTGTGCATATGTTCATTTGCCACCGGGTATTTTATACTGTATATAGTAGGAGATAATATGGTATGGTCAATCTGCTCTTTTGGGGATGACACTAATGGAAAAAGAATTTTACGTAACTGACATAAAACGTTCAATTGGGTTGACTGGTGAGTCTACCTTTTTAATTGTGGAAAAGGAAGAAAAGTTAACGAAAGCTGACAAGCCGTATCTTATTCTGACTCTTCGAGATAAAACGGGTGATATTAAGGCTAAGGTTTGGTCTGATTCACTCTCTCAAGTTCTCGGAGGTAATGTTGGAGACGTGGTGAAAGTGTCTTTTGAGGTGGGTGAGTATCGTGATATTGCAGAACTAACCGTTTCTCAAATGACACCCGTTTCGAATATTAACGAAAGTGATTATCAGTTAGCGCGCGATGATGTTGACGGTGCGCAGTTAGAGATTAATCTCGCAAAGTGGGTTGATGCGGTAAGGGATTTTCATTTGCGCAATTTACTCGAATCGTTTTTAAATGACGAAGATTTTTTCCGTTTATATACTACGTACCCTGCCGGTGAACGTATTCATCATGCTTATCGTCATGGATTGTTGCAACACTCGTTAGAAGTTGTAAATATCGCAGACGGTTTGTATCAACTTAATCCAGATATGCATCGAGATTTATTAGTTACTGGTGGATTGCTGCATGATATTGGAAAGATATACGAATATACGCAAGACCCTTTGGGTGTTATTGGATGGACTGTTGAAGGCCGCTTGTTAGGACATGTAGTGTTAGGTTGGATGAAGATTCACCATAGAATATCAAAAGAAATGCCCGAAAATTTAGTTAACAAACTTGGCCATATTGTTTTAAGTCATCAAAGTAAATTGGAATATGGAAGTCCGGTAATACCTAAAACTAGAGAAGCTCTTGCTATCGCATTTTCTGATAAGGCATCGATGGATTTTGATATTGCAAAGAGTTTGCGGCTTGATTCAAAAGATGGCGATGCATTTACTGAATATAATAGGTACCTGGGAACAGACATGTATCTTGGGTAGAAAACGAGGGGGTGGTGGGGTTTTTTCTGTGTTATTTACGGTTTCAGGTGTGCTGGGTCTATTGCAGGGACGTATGCAGCCCAATCGAGCATTCCCCCAGACGTTAACGTTGCTTCTCCAGTAAACACCCACACAGGTTGAATAAAATCAGATTCATCTTCGGGATCAAGGTATGCAAGATAGGAATCGCGGGTAATAAATGTTTGAATCTCGGGTGTGCCTCCCACAAAGTCTTCAGGTCCGAGTTTTGAATTGCCAACATACACTACGTAACTTTGGGGTGAAACTTGAAACTCCTCCCACGCACTTTGGCTTGTTATGATGGGGTAGGTAGAGGCAAGGTCTTGTTGAAACTTCCAGTGAGTATTTGAAATTTCGATTGCCTGGGGGAAGGTATTGTTTTTTTCAAGTTTTGTATTGACGACAATTACGTAGGTTAGGCTACCTACGTAACTTGGAGAAACAAAGGGAATCGTTACATTAAGGTTGTCAACAGTATATGAAACGGGCTCTCGCATAATATCCACACGAGCAGCGGTTGCTTCTTCGAGTTTAGAAACTGGCGCAAGCTGCCCTGACTTGTACGAAAGGAATGAAATAGACTTAATGCCTTGTGAGAGGTCATCTCCGAATCCACTGAGCATGGTGTGTTTGGTAAGCATCGACGTTGTAATATCTTCGACTTGAGGCTTTCCACTAAAAGAACTATTTGCAAATACTCTTGTGTCCGCTCCATAATTATATTCGTAATGAAAATTTAACGACTGAATATTTACCTTAAGCGTTGTGTTGGGGCGTGACCAGACATTTTCGGTTGTAGAAAGCTTTATGGGTTCATTTGATAACCCAAACGTACGTGCAAGTTCTTTAGCGCGGTCTTCGCTCAAAAACCCATAGGGAGCTTTAAGTATGGGATATACGTTGGCAATGCCTGGCGAAGCAGGAAGACTTGCACGGTACAAATCAAGTTGAACACTAAAGTTTGCAGGTAGTGAGATAGTTCGGGGTTTAACCTCAAGTTGTGGGAGGTTTCCAAATAGTAGAGTTGCCGTTGGACTTGGTGTGCTCGGTTGTGATGTGGGATAAAACATTCCATACACGACGTATCCTGTTCGAAATAGGATGAGCACAACCAGTAGGAGTGATCCTATTTTTACTACTTGGCGAAATGTTGCAGCGGTTTGTGTAAGTGTCATAACCTTAGCTAAAGTATAGCAAGTAAAAAACAAAATGTCGGTTTTAGTTTATGGATGGTTGTAAAAACCTTCCTAAATGTACAAAGTTTTAGCGGGATTCTCTGATACAATAAGATAATGAGTTTTGATGATAACATCCAGGTCCGTGTTCGCGTTGCTCCAAGTCCAACAGGAATGGTTCATGTCGGTACCGCAGACTCTGCTTACTTTAATTATGCATTTGCGGCTAAACATCATGGAACATTTATTGTACGGCTTGATGATACAGATAAAAGTAGAGAAGTTGAAGGTGCAGAGGAAAAGATATATGAGTTGTTCCATTGGTTAGGGTTAACGTGGCAAGAAGGTGCCGATATTGGTGGTCCATACGCACCGTATCGACAGTCTGAACGATTTGACCGGTATCGTGAGGTCTCAAAAAAGCTCATTGCTGATGGGAAGGCGTATGAATCGGAAGGGGCCGTGTATGTTCCTGTTGGCGACAGGAGCGAAATCCGTTTTGTTGATATGGTTCATGGGGAAGTAGTGTTTAACCAGAGTGAGCTTAAAGATCTTGTAATTATGCGAAGTGACCAAACGCCAACGTACCATTTTGCAACGGTCGTGGATGAGATTGATCACAAGATTACGCATGTTATTCGAGGTGAGGACCATTTATCAAACACTCCTAAGCAAATCATGATTTTTGAAGCACTTGGCCAGATTCCACCACGGTATGCGCATCTGCCGCTGCTTCGAAATCCTGACAAAAGTAAGTTGAGTAAACGCCAAGGGCATGTGAGTCTTCAGTGGTATAAAGACGAAGGTATAATCCCCGAAGCACTTAAAAATTTTTTTGGGCTCATGGGATGGTCTCATCCTGATGGTAAGGATGTGTTTGACGAGCAGGAATTTTTATCTCAATTTACATTGGATGCTATTAATCCCACCGCACCAATTTTTGATTTAGAAAAGCTCAAGTGGCTAAACGGGGTATATCTGCGCGATTTGACCGTTGCGGAGCTATCTTCTCGTATTGTGGATGGAGGTTTTGTTGATCAAACGTGGTATCAAGACAGAAGTTATTTTGAGCACGTTGTTGTGCTTGCTCAAGAACGGATGCGAACCTTAAAAGAGTTTGCGGTTGATAATAGGTTCTTTTTTGAGGAGTTTGATGTTCAACCAGAAGTAGTCTCCAAAGTAACAAAGTATATTGAGAAAAATTTATTAGAGAAATATCTGTTGGATGTCATACGAGTTCTTTCAGAAAACGTAAAGGAATGGGATGGACAATCGCTTGAGGAGCAGTTACGAAAGCTCCAGGAAACGCTTGGTTTAAAGCCAAAAAACGCGTTTATGAGCATACGACTTGTGGTAACGGGACAAGATGCAACGCCACCACTTTTTGAAACCATTGCGGTACTTGGTAAGACGATTACGCTTAAACGAATTGAACAGTTCATAACAGGTTTAAAATAAGTGATGCGGTAATATGACAAAACGTTCTGCCCATAAAAATGTAAAGAAGGCTTTTGCAAAAAGACGCGATCAGGCGATTACAAAAATCAAGGACACGCATCATGATGCAATAACATACTTGCTTAAGGCGCAGGTTCCAGTAAAACAGATTGGGACGTCAACGCTAAGAATGCTTTCGGCGGGTGCTGTTTCAAGTGCATTGCTTTTTGCGCCTGTTACGTTTCCCGAACTATCATCAGTAAAACCCGTAGAAGCTCAGAATGTACCTCTTCCTGAACCACCCCCGCGACTTTCTCCAAAACTTTTGAGTGCTGAACTTACTAAGATTGTACCTTCAACCTATCGAGTACTTACGCGTGAAGAATCCGAAACTATTTCTCGGTTGATTAAACAGACTTATGGAATCAACGCCGTCGCAGAATATGAGGGCAATCGATTAAATCTACAATACGGCAAGATGGGATATGAACAGCATTTACTTAGGTATCCGGGTGATACTATCTCTCAACACGATTGGGAACAAATTGCAGGTCTGGCGCCAAAAACAGGTGCATGGAGTTATTTTGCACCATCGAAGAACCAACTTTCGGAAAAAGCTGAACTTAGGGAGAAATATTACTGGGCGGTTCAGACATATCTTGCTCCAGGGTGGGATCAAAGTATTTATTATCTCAAAGACTGGTTTAAATATCGAAAGATGATTGCAGTAAATGTTAAAACAGGCGACAGTGTGGTTGGAGTTGTTGCAGATGCAGGGCCTGCCGTTTGGACTGGAAAGAGTTTTGGGGGAAGCCCTGAAGCAATGAAAGCTCTTAATTTGAGTACTGGTATGCGAAATGGTGACGTGATACTCTTTTTTGTAGACGATCCGCTTGACAAAATTCCGTTGGGTCCGGTTGTACCACAAACAAAATAATGAATACATTTTTTTATAGCCATCTTGTTGATACTAACGATCTTGAAAATCTGCTTATGAAGGAGGATATCAACGATGAGCAGCGGCTTGGTCTACTTGCAACGGCTCATGAAACAATTCATATTGAGGTAATTCACTATATCCTTAGCAATATTCCGCCGTCTGAACGGCATGAATTCTTGCTTTTTGTCGAACAAAAACCTCACGATCCCGGGTTGTTAGTATATGTGAAAAAAAGTATTGAAGATGCCGAGTCAAAGATTTCACAAGTAATTGCATCCGTGAAACAAGATTTTATTGAAGCGCTTGATGGGTACCGTGATGCAAGTAGTGAGTGGCTCTCGGGGGTAAAGGTATGACCATTCGAACGGCAACCACACAAGATGTGTATGACATTATTAAGCTTAATACGTTACTTTTTTATGAAGACGGTGGCACGTTAGGTCTCGGTATTGATGTTACGTGGCCTTCAAAAGAGGGAGAAGAATATTTTACGCATATCATTAACGGAAAGGTGTCTGATGTGTTTTTGGCTGAAGTTGAAGACGAGATCGTTGGTTATTTATCAGCGTTTGTTCGTCCGTTATCCTCATGGCGACCAGTTACTATCGCTGAGTTAGATAGCATGTTTGTCCTTGGTGATTTTCGTTCACAAGGTATTGGCAAAGGTCTTGTTGAGCATTTTATGAAGTGGGCTAAAGAAAAAAATGTGGAGTATGTTTCGGTAAATGCATTTTCCAAAAACGAGCGAGCTCTTGCATTTTATACATCATGTGGGTTTGAACAGTATTCCGAAACGCTAGAAAAAAAGATATAGAATAAACTTCCCACGACCTTACGGTCGGGGTATTAATCTATTTCAAACAAAGTTT
>CAYZXG010000024.1:0-12611 GCA_964482365.1 uncultured Candidatus Saccharibacteria bacterium
ATTCCGATTTTTGGTATTTCGAGAGTATTGGGAATGTCATACAGTGGAATATCATTTTCTGTCGATGGAAGAGTTGGAATCGGAACAATGTCGGTAACAGTTGGAGGGTTGATTCTATACAGAATCTCGGGTACAAAAGGTGAAGAAATGAGATAGATTCCCAATAATATCGTGACGACTGAGAGAATATCGTTGAATATCTTGTGTATGCCTTTCATCTTGACACTAATAGTACGCTATGATCAACAGTGGAGTACACCTCAATCATATAAAACTATCCCAAAATAATCAGGATGAGTATAAACGCTGTATCAGTAACAAATATTACTCAAGGTTTAAGCCTTTTTGTTCAAGCCATATCACGCCTTCTTGTGTAGCAACAAAACTTTGTGGCAAGATTTCAACAACTAAATTGTTCTCAAGTGATTTTTCAAGCCCCATTCCTGAAATTATTTTTTCTGCTGTATGAGAAATATTCATTATTTGATGTATAACAGAAACGCACCAGATGTGCAATGGTTGTGTGGGTGGTTAGTGCCACGTTTTGGTTTGTCAACAGTACAAATTTTAGATGAAGCGTTGCTGAAATCTGAAGGTAAAGAGAATTAAGCAATCCGTGAGGATGCGAGTTTTTGCTTTACAACATTCATTGATGTAATTACAACGTAATATGAGCCAAAAATAACACTTGTTGAAATGAGATCACCCAAAAGGGTGTTTTGGAAAAAAGGGATTGCCATTGCATATGACGAGATTAAACCTGAGATCGTTGGCGGATACAGACGTCCTTCTAACCAAACGCCAAAATTTGTAACTACATAAAAAACAATTGATGCGAGTAATGAACTGCCCAAGACCGAAAAAACAGATACGTTCTTTTTCAAAACTATGTGTGCAAAAATTCCGATCAATAAATACGAGCCATACGTGAATGCCATAAGTGAGTGAAACCCAAGAAAAAAGTCGGAAACAAACATAATCACGAGTGGAAGAACCATTGACGATTTTTTGGTCAGCATTGCTCCTGAAAATAGCGCAATTGCTCCAATAGGGCTCATGTTTGGCGCATGAGGAAGTAAACGTGCGCAAACTCCAATAACTATAAGAAAGAGCGCTAACAGTTCAGATCTAACGGTGTTTTGCATAAAATTATTAATGGTGAGTTTTGTTGATGCGGTAAATCTTGGCACGACTTATGCATTCTCTCTTAGGCTTGGTGCGCTGTCAACGCGTTGTTTTACTTTGTGCATCAGTATTTTTGGATTTTATCTTATGCAACGGTTTGTGGTGATCAATACATCAATTGATTATAATGACGATAATGATTTTTGCCGTTAATAAGCCGCTTGGAGTTTCAACGCATGCGTATGTATCAACCATTGGTAAAAAGTTGTCAGAAAAAGTTACGCATACCGGTTCTCTTGATCCAATGGCAACGGGCGTTGTCGTTGTTTTGAGTGGTGCTGATAGGCTTGATAAACAGCAGTATTCAGATGTTGATAAAACATACACTTTTAGTATGTTGGTCGGTTTAACAACGGACAGTTTGGATTTATTGGGACTGGTAAGTTCATGTACCGAACAAGAATTTTGTAATATGGATGTTGCTATGGTTGAGAAAGTAAGTTTAGGTTTTGTAGGAGAGTATATTCAGCAGTTACCCGCATTTTGCGCACGACGAACAAACGGAGAATCGTTTTTTGATATTTCAAAACGTGGAGAGGTAGTCCCAATTGTGTATGAACATACGTTGATTAAGCAGTTGTCACTAATCAGGGTTTGGGATATTAATACGGAGGAATTACTTGAGAGAATCGAACGGCACATTATTTATGTGGAGGGGGATTTTAGGCAAGATGAAATAATTGTAAGATGGCGAGAGACTATGTCTAAACTGGGGCATCACAAGTTCCAAGTGTTCGATGTTACTGTTGTTTCATCCAAACGGATGTATGTTCGAGGATTGGTTCGTGATATATCTGCAAAACTGGAAATCCCTTGTACGACCATTGCCATAGAGCGAACACAAAATGGAAGATTTTCGATTGACGATTGTGTTGCAGTTTTTTGAAGTCTATCTGGGTTTCCTTTCCAACAAGGCTTGCGAGCAAGACATGATTGTGACATACTTATAAATAGATATGGATAATCAGAATGAAACAATGGCAACCGAGCAAGTAGTATCTTCATCAGGTTTCGATTCCGACAAAACGCTTGGAATCATTGCATATTTTGTGTTTTTTATTCCCTTTATTTTTTCTAAAAAATCTAATTTCGCAAGGTTTCATGGTAATCAAGGCCTAAATGTTCTTCTTTTTAGTGTAGCGGTTAATGTTGTGGGCACATTTATGTTTTTGCTTTCGTGGCTTATTCTCCCCATAGGAAATCTGATGGTTTTTGTTTTTATTATTATCGGCATAATTAATGTCTCACAGGGGCGAACTCAAAAACTTCCGTTGATTGGTGAGTGGAATCTTCTTGGTGTTGAATAAGTCGTCACCCTAATTTCTTGACCTTACGGCGGTATAGGATATAGTTAGTACATAATGTCCAAAACAAAAATCGTAGCAACCATTGGGCCCGCATGTGAAAGTGATGAGAGTATACGTGCGATGATAACCTCGGGGGTTAGTGTCTTTCGTTTTAATACAAAGCATAACGAGTCGGCGTGGCATGAAGAGGCAATTGGACATGTACGAAAAATCGCACAAGAAATATCAATTCCAACGGGTATTCTTGTTGACTTACAGGGACCTGAGATTCGGGTAAACACGCCCGAAAAAAAACCATTATCCGTATTAAAAGATCAAAAAGTTATTTTTTCATACGAATCCCAACCCAACGGTTTTTGTATTCCTACTAGGCAGTTGTACGAAGCATTGTCGGTTGGTGTTGTGGTCGTGATTGATGACGGCAAGTACGTGTTTACCGTAACTAAAGTGACTAAAGAATCGTTTACTGCTCGCGCCACAGAAGATTACACTATCTCTGACAGAAAGGGAATGAATGTTCCAGGGGTGCGTATTGACTTGCCACTTCTTACTTCTCGTGACCACACAATGCTTGAAATGTGTGAGCGCGTTAATCCAGATTTTATTGCGCTTTCTTTTGTGAGAGATAAAAATGATGTATTACATTTGCGCGAAGAACTTTCACAGCGAAATCTTTCTGCACACATCGTATCAAAAATTGAAGGGAAACAGGCTATCGAAAATATTGAAGAAATTATTGATTCATCAGATGCGATCATGGTGGCACGAGGGGATTTAGGAATAGAACTTCCTTTTGAGCAGATTACTTATTGGCAGAAATTAATAATTAAGCGATGTCGTTTGGCCTCGAAGCCGGTTATCACCGCTACAGAAATGCTACAGTCGATGGTAGAAAATCCACGCCCAACACGCGCAGAGGTGAGTGATGTTTCAAATGCAGTTTTTGATGGAACAGATGCAACAATGTTGTCAGCTGAATCGGCAACAGGCACATATCCCGTTCAGGCAGTGCGTGTTATGGAAAAAATTGCGAGCTTTAATGAGGGAAAAAGTTTTGTCCCAAGTGCGACTTCGGCAGAGTCGTCAGATCAGACACGGGTCATGACCCATGCAGTAGTTGATATTTTAGAACACCTCAAAAATTTTACCATTGATGCCGTAGTAGTTTTTACCGAAACGGGAAGAACAGTGCGTGATTTGTCTCGATTTCGATCGCATATTCCGATATATGCAATTACTGAAAACGAACAGATTCAAAATCAGCTTACGCTTTCGTATGGAGTGATACCATTTTTAGTCTCACTTCCGGTAGGGGTGGTTTTGGAAATTGATTCTGTGGTAACTATGCTTAAGGAGAAGAAGATTCTTTCGGAGGGTAAACGGGTTATTTTTGTACATGGAGATCACTGGAAAATCCCAGGTCTTACCAATACGATCACGATTAAGGAAGTTTAGCTTTATGTCGACTTTACGAAAATTACAAGATACCGATGTTTTTGGGAAGACGGTGTTATATCGATCACCCTATGACATTGCCCTTGAGCAAAAAGATGGTGCGTATGTTCTTTCAGATGATTCCCGTATGACAGCAACGCTCCCAACGTTAACGTATTTGTTACAGAAGCAGTGTAAAATTGTGATCCTTGCACATATTGGTAGGCCTGCTGGCAAGGTTGATGAAGCTTTACGAACAACTCCGTTAGCCAAACATTTGTCAGAACTACTTATGTTGTGGAAGCAACGTAATACGCCCGTTGCAACATTACAAGAGTGTGTAGGCGATGAGGTTACGACGTATATTTCTCAAATGTCGGCAGGTCAGATTGTTATGCTTGAAAACACCAGGTTTCACGCTGAGGATGATGTTGATGATGATACGTTTGCCAGGCAACTTTGTTTAAACGGTGAGATAGTTGTTCACGATGGCTTTCCGCAAGCACATCGACACCAAGCTTCTGTAACAGGGATATTGCGACATTTGCCTTCGTGCGCTGGGTTGTATTTTCAAAAAGAATATGAGCAGTTATCGCATTTGTTAGAACATGTCGAACATCCATTCACCGTAATTATTGGTGGGGCAAAAATATCGGACAAGACCGAATCCATCAAAAACTTATCGAATAAAGTTGATATGTTTTTAGTTGGTGGTGGGGTTGCAAATGTGTTTTTGAAGGCCAAGGGAAAAGCAATAGGGAGTTCTTATATCGAAGAAGTTCCCGTTGAGTCGGGGAAAAACGACTGGGTTGAGTTTGCACGTACGCTTTTAGATAGAAAGTTAAGCGGTGAGCAAATCGAGCAATACGGCAATGATTTGTTCGAGAAAGTTTCTCCAGTAGTTGTACAAATCCCGCAAGATGTACGAATCGAAACATCGAAAAAGACTGTTGTTGAAAAACAAGTTGTGGATTCTGAAGCACTCGCCGTTGAGGGGGATCGCATCTTGGACATTGGAAGTTTAACCGAATCGTTTTATTCAAACGTCATTAGTCGGTCTAAGACTGTTTTTTGGAACGGACCGTTAGGGATGATTGAAGATGAACGGTTTTCACAGGGTAGTTATTCTGTTGCAGCCGCCATGGCGCGCTCACAAGCTAACACAAGTATCGCGGGGGGCGATACCATCGCCGCAGCTAAAAGTGCGATAGATCTTATTGACATAACTCATGTTAGTTTAGCGGGTGGAGCGGCTCTTGAGTTATTAGCGGGTAATAAACTTCCTGCTGTTGAATTATTATCAACATAATTGGTTGAACGGTTTCGTGGTATCTTGCATTTCAGTGCAATCTAAGAGATCATCAAGGTATGGTTCCACCAAAAGTTAAAGGGTTTACCTTGATTGAGTTGTTGCTTGTTGTTGGGATAATGGGAGTTCTATTGGTGTACACCGTTCCTCAGTTTGTTGGTTATAACCAACGATCGAATATGGGTGCTGAAGCCCAACGTGTTGTCGAAGGGTTGAAAACAGCACAAATGTATGCACTTTCGAACACGCAAAATGCAACGTCATTAGTAGATAATTATCGTGTGAGTTTATTACAGGCTAGCGGTGATCCTGCAGGGTGTTATCGAGGGTATCAGCTTGAGCAAGTTGATAGCGCTGGCAATGTTATTGCGCCTGTTCTTGATACCTATGAACTGACCTGTCCTATTGTTCTTGAATCTACCTGGAGAAATGCAGCGTATGAAACAACACCAGGAACGATGCGAATTGATGGTGTGCAAACAAATACGACCGCAAGAGTATGGTATTCAGGACAAGGGTATCGGGAGCTCTCCATTGATAAACAAGGACGTGTACAGTTAGGTGGTTTTACGTCGTCGGTTGGAGTATCGGCATGTAGTTCTGCGTGTGGACCGCTTATAACCCCAACAAATACACCCGCGCCTACCAATACTCCCGTACCAACAAACACCCCAACCCCAACGATTGCGGTTGCATCAGGTACTTGGAGTGGTTGTTCGACTTCAGTTGGGGGAGGATCATGCAGTGCAAGTTTTGCAAATTGGGGATCTTCCTGTGTGCCAGGACAAATCAGTTGGTGTAAGTACTCTGATTGTAGGAGTGGAGATTCCCCTTGTGGGGGAGGGGGGGATCCAGTAGTAATCTGGCAATGTGTTTGTATAGCTAATGCTAACGAATAAACGAGTTATTTACGAATTATATATTGATAAATTCGCCCACAATCTTGTTGGATTAACCGAAAGATTGCCCTATTTTTCTGAACTCGGAATTAATACGTTGTGGTTGTTGCCACATTATCCTTCGCCTATAATTGACGGCGGTTATGACGTAATAAATTACAAAGCCGTACGGTCTGATTTAGGATCGATTCGGGATTTTGATGAATTCACAAAACAAGCGGCAGAAAGAAATATTGATGTATTTATTGACCTTCCATTAAATCACACCTCCAATAAACATCCATGGTTTGTTGAAGCTCGCTCTTCGAAGATTTCGGCAAAAAGGGATTGGTATCTATGGAGCGATGATAGGACAAAATTCTCAGAGGCAAAAAATGCGTTTCCTCACCTCAAGCATTCTAATTGGATAAAAAATCCTAAAACAAATGATTATTATTTTGCAACATTCTATCCTGAGCAGCCAGATTTGAATTGGGATAATCCCCAGGTGTTTGATGCCTTTACTGATATTTTACAGTTTTGGATTAATCATGGCGTTTCTGGATTTCGGCTTGATGCAGTGTCTCACCTAATAAAACGTGATAAAAGTAAATCGGTCAATCTTTTTGAAACGCATGCGATTGTAAAAAAGCTTAGATCCTGGGTTGATGCCCATGCATCGAACATCGTACTTTTGGCCGAAGCAGGGGGAACTTATAACCACATGCATGAATTTTTTGGTGATGGTGATGAGTGTCAACTTGTTTTTAATTTTGGTGTATCGGCCGCTTTAGTTGCCGATGCAGTTTTACCTATCAATTTTTCGACTGATAGCTACGCGTCTAAGCTTAATGAGGTACCTGTTGGTTGTTGCTGGGCATTGCCCGTTCGCAATCATGATCAACTTTCGCTTTCGCTATTGCCTGAGATCGATCGCGTTGAGTTCATGACGCGTATAGACCCTCATGGAGATTTTTCATTTATTCGTAACAAAGGAGTTTCCATGAGATTAGCTTCAATTCTTCCTGATGAAGATGTACGTAAGCGGTTATTTACCAAGTTGTTTAGTCTTCAGGGGGCGGTCGTCTTGTACTACGGAATAGAGACTGGTATGAAAAATCAAGTTATGGCCACTCATCCAACGGATACGCGTGAATTTGTGCGAGGTGATTTTGATTGGCTATTAGCACAAGAATCGATAGAAAATCCGAATTCGTTATATTGGCACATAAAAAAATTGATTGCGTCAAAACAATTGTGCGTGCTAGTATGAATTAATGGCAGAACTTAATAAGCTTGCTATCAAGCCATTGCCAAAACCACCTCGGTTACGAAATATTTTTGGACCAAGTTTTATTTTACTCGGTCTTGGATTGGGAAGTGGTGAGATTATTTTATGGCCCTATCTAGCTTCGCAATATGGTTTGGGCATCATGTGGGGAGCACTAATTGGTATAACCATTCAGTTCTTCATCAATATGGAGGTTGAGAGATATGCACTTATTAATGGGGAAAGTATTTTCGTTGGGTTTGCGAGGTTATACCGATTTCTTCCCTTGTGGTTTGTGTTTTCAACGTTTATTGGTTTTGGATGGCCGGGTATTGGTCTAGCTGGTGCAACAGTGCTTTCGCATGTTATTCCAATTGCTTCTTCACGAACGATTGGGATTATCCTTTTTTTACTCATCGGGATAATTCTGACATTTGGAAAAGAACTGTATCGCACTGTTGAGTCGCTTCAAAAATGGTTAATTGGAGTTGGCGTACCGTTTATTCTATTTCTTACCTGGTATGTGACTGATACCGTGGATTTCACTGCGCTTATGGCTGGTCTTGTAGGGCAAGGTGAAGGGTACTGCTTTTTGCCAGAAGGATTGGTCCTGGTTACATTTTTGGGCGCGCTTGCGTATTCAGGAGCAGGAGGAAACCTAAACTTAGCCCAGTCGTTTTATGTTAGGGATAAGGGGTATGCGATGGGTGCATATGCGGATAAAATAACAAGCCTTTTTCGGTCAAAAGAACCACATAAAAAAATTAAACTTGAGGGTTCAACATTTGAGCCGACAAAAGAAAACATCACGCAATTTAGTGAATGGTGGAAGATTGTTAACATTGAGCATGCCGTTGTTTTTTGGTTTTTAGGTCTTTGTACGATGCTGCTTTTGGCACTATTGTCGTATTCAACTACGTTTGGGTCCGCAAATGTCCTTCAGGGAATCGATTTTGTGATTGAAGAAGGAATGGTTATCGCTCAGAGTACTTTTGCTTATCTTGGGGTTTTATTTCTCGTTGTTATTGGCATAATGCTCTCTGCAACACAGCTTACCGTTCTTGATTCGACCAGTAGGATTATTACCGAAAACATCCTGCTAGTAGGTTCAGGTCCTTCAAAACGTGTTTCTCTTACGTATTATCTCGTGCTTTGGTTTCAGATTGCCTTTGGAATTTCAACGTTTTTGCTGGGTTTTGATCAGCCTTTATTACTCATAACTTTGGGGGCTGTACTTAACGCGTGCGCAATGTTTGTCTACATCGGTTTATTGCTTTGGTTAAACAATACGCGGCTTCATCCAAAGTTGCGACCGGGTTTTGGTCGTAATATTGTTTTAGGGTTTTCGTTTGTATTTTTTGGTATTTTTAGCTTTGTAACTATCTTGCGGTTTGTTGTTGGGACGTAACATGAATAGTACTTATCGAAAACAAGGTTTTACATTGATTGAAATACTGATCGTTGTTGGTCTCATCGGTACAATGTTTGTTTTTCTCGTTCCTCGTTTTTTGGACTATAATCAGCGCGAATTGGCAAGAAGTGAGGCCAGGTCACTTTCTGATGGAATCAAGAAAACATTCGAATATGCAACAGGAGGAGTTCAGGTGGAATCATCGCATACATTGTTTTATCAGTTTTCTTTATATCATGACGCGCGAGATCAGTTGGGGGTATATCGTGGGTATGAAATTAGCTCATTGAACGAGGATAAGTCCGTACAAACAGAGCGTGTCGACCAGCAAATCTTTTCATGTCAGGTGTGTATTACTGCCGATGATGACAGTATAAATTTTAGAGTTCCCACGGGTCGTATTGAAGATGTGAGTAATGTACCGGTTACCTATTCAGTCTGTTATCCAGGGCAAGGGACCTATACTGTTTCACTTGAAGCCAGTGGGGCAGTAACGCTCGAAGGGTTTTCCGCAAATGCATGCGCGTGCAATCTAGGTGGTTGTTAGGGCAATGTTCATCGTCGGGTTTTATGTATTGTATACTTATTACATATGATTTTTATACTGCCAAGTGAATAATACTATATGTTTAGTAAAACAGTGAATCTATTTCAGGTGTGGAACTCAAAGGCAAAACAGTATGACAAGTTTCTCATTACTGAAGGTGATGCCTATCAACAGGCCATAAATTGGCCCTCCATAAAGCGTTTGCTAGGAAACATTACCGATAAGAACATTCTTGATTCTGGTTGTGGAAATGGTTTATACACCAATATTATGAAACAGGATGGAGGTATTACGACGGGTATAGATATTGCGAGTAATTTTATTGCAATCGCAAAAGAAAGGTACCCAGAAACCCCCTTTTTTGAAGGAGATATTATGAAGAGTATGCCTTTTGAAGCAGGTTCATTTGATATTATCGTATCAAAAATGGTTCTCATGGACATTCCCTCGATAGAAAAACCAGTTCGCGACTTTGCGAGAATATTAAAACCAGGGGGTGTTTGTGTTGTGTCAATTCTCCATCCAGTGTACCCCGTGTTTTATATGTTAAAAAATAAATGGACACAAACGTTTACCAATAAATTTCCTGACATGACGTCATATTTTGACGAAACATTTACAACTGCATATTATCAACACAGTAAGCTTGAACTGCCAGTATGGGTTCGCCCGTTGAATCGATATATAAATGGGTTTATTAGTGAAGGATTTGTATTGACTAACATTGAGGAACCATTTTTGACAGAGTCGTTTTTGAAAGATCATCCAGAATATCAGGATCGTAAAGAAACACCAATGACACTTAACATGAGGTTTGAGAAAGCTTCTTTGACTTTGGTGTAGCCCTTGTGGTATATAATACGTGTAATATGAAAATATACTTTACAGCCTCATTATCGGCAAAACAGAAGGACCCCGCAATGGGCGAAATTTACAAAGAAATTGTAGACAGACTTGAACAACTCGGCCATTCCGTTATAGCTGATCATGTATTGAAATTGGATCTCGATTTTGTCGAAAATGTTGATGACGAGTATCGAGTAAATTATTACCGAGAGATGATTAAAAATATTAATGAAGCAGATGTTGTCTTTGCCGAAATGACATATTCAAGTTCAAGTATTGGGCATGAGGTTACCCTTGCACTTGAGAAGAATAAATCAGTTATAATAGCGACTCGAAAGGGAGAGATACCACAGATCTTTAAAGCTCTGAAAGAACAACAAGTGTATTTTATTGAATACGAGACGGTAAATGGACTTTTAGGTCAACTCGAAGAGGAACTTGAGCTTGTTAAAGAAGGCGAAGATATTCGTTTTAATTTTCTGATTCCCCCAACCATGGTTGATTATCTTGAATGGATCTCAAAGCAACGAAGAATTCCTAAATCGGTTTTTTTACGGAATCTTGTTCGTCGTGAGATGGAAAAAGACGAGGAATACGGCGTTAAAAAGTAATCAACACGTCAAGCATTTATTTACTGTATGAGTTTTTGTATGATAAATCGTGACCAAACATTTCAAAAAATTAATGAGCTCATTGAGAATAATAATCTTGTAAAACACTGTTTAGCTGTTGAAGCGGCAATGCTGTGGTATGCAGATTATTTTAAAGTTAGCCCTTCAGAGAGAATTGAGTGGGGGATAGTAGGCCTTATTCATGATGCAGATTGGGAAAAATATCCTTCGCAACATCCTCGTGTGATTGTTGAATGGTTGGAACAACAAGGTGCATCAGATGCAATATGTAATGCGGTATCGGCACATGGAATTGATTTTGGTGTTGAGCCTAAAACGCTCATGGCAAAAACACTACGAGGAGTTGATGAACTATCTGGTTTTATCGTTGCGGTTACGCTTGTGCGAGAGTCTCGGAGATTATCAGACGTAACGGTGGATTCGGTTTTGAAAAAATTGAAAACTTCTGGTTTTGCTAAGAATATCAACCGAGATCACATATCGATCGGTGCTGAGCAGTTAGATATAGATTTGCCACAACATATAAGTAATACGATTGATGCCATGAATGCAGTTTCTACCGAATTAGGATTATAGGGGATCGTTGCATAAGACGTTTATGTGTATCCAGTTCTCGTGTTATAAATAGTATATGCTCAATAAATCTCCGCGCGTGATAGATTACATGGCGCTGAGTTTGAGGTTTATTGCAAAAATTTTAGCCCTCACTGTTCTGTATAGTATTTCTACAAAAGCTGGAATCGAAATTATTGCTATGTTGGTACTTATGTTGGGAGAGGTATACCATGTTGCTGCACTTGCAATTTCCGTATTGTACCCATATAGACGACCGTTTGTGTATGCTATTGTTGGGGGACTGGATTCGATTCTACTCGTTCTTGGCTTGTGGTATATCGGTAGTATTGCTTCAGACGCATACTTAGTTGTTATGTTGATTTTAATTCCCCTTATTTTGTCGGGAGGACTCCTCCCCTCTATTGTGATCGCCATTACAACAAGTACGACGTATGCTTACTTTCTTTTTCTTATTGGTGAGGATCCATTATTTGTTTTGCTTAGGATAATGATCATAGCGGGGGTATCGCTTCTTGTTGGGTTACTTGCGCATGTTTATCATCGAAACCAACAGCTGCTTTCCGAAGAGAAAGAAAAAAGTTTTATTCGCGCACAAGCTGATATGATACGCGAAAAGTTCACGATCATAACGTCTCACAATTTACGAGCACCTCTACTTTCTACAAGGAGTTATTTGGATCTACTTTCTGAAGGATCGATTACCGTTATGGCAACAGACAATACCATCGAAAAAATTATTGAACAAGTGTCACGTCTCGAATATTTAATGGAACAATTGTTGCGCTTATCGGCAATTAATGCGGTTATCCCACGCGATGATCGGATGGAAGCTGACCTGGTCGAAGTGTTATCCGCCATCATCTCATCCTATGCTCCAAGACTTGAAAAGACTCACAAACGTCTTGTGTTTGATCACACCCAAAAACATGTAAAACTGCTACTTCACGAAAGGCTTTTTAGGGAGGCGATTAGTAACATAATAGATAACGCCGTGCGAGTTGTTGGTGATCTTGGAATGATAACCGTAACCTTGACTCAGGGTGAATTTGAAACAATAATCACCATTTCTGATAACGGTCCTGGCATTCCCAAAGAAGAGTTGCCCGCCATTTTTACTCATTTCCGGCATGTAAGTTCCCAACTCCAAGAGAATGAAGGTTTGGGTATTGGTCTGTATATCGCACGATCAATTATTGAGGCGCACGAAGGGACTATT
>CAYZXG010000025.1:0-12604 GCA_964482365.1 uncultured Candidatus Saccharibacteria bacterium
GGGTCATCCCGCCCGCGCGTGTGGGAACCGTTGGGGCGGGTCGCCACAGTGGGCGACCCTTACTGTGCTAACGGAGTTGGAGTCGGGGTTGGTTCAATCTGTGCACTTGTTGTTTCAAGATCTTTTTGTGCTTGTTCATAGCTTGGACTTGCGGGGTCAATGAGTCGAAGCGTAGTTTCAAGCTCAGACTTAGCAAGATCATATCGCTCAGCTGCATTGTATACAGCCGCCAAGTTGTAGTGAGCATTGGCATAGTCAGACTTAAGACTAATGGCTTTCAGAAGTGCAGCTTCTGACCTGGCAAGATTGTCTTGTTTTGTGGTTGGCGTAGTGGGGACATCGTCACCTGGAGCCTCTCCCGTTGTTCCTTCGTCAGAGGTCGAAACAGCAAGCGTCAAATACAATCCACCAAGGTCAACATAGAGTCGAGGATCATTTGGTGCAAGACTAATTGCGTTTTGATATGCCTGGAGCGACCACTGATCTGCACCTGTTGCAACACCAAGCAAGTTACGATATACGTTTGCGCGGACTTGCCAATTTGATGCGCTTGCAGGATCCAAGATTTCGGTAATAATGCGGACTTGACGTATTGCCTCATCAATAAGGGTTACGATATCATTTCGATCGGTATCCGTAAGAGTTTCACCCTGCGACTGTGCAATAAGGTTTGCGAATGAAATGTTGGTATCGGCAAAACTCCTGTGGTATGCATCACGACGACCGTTAAGATTGATCGCAGCTGTTTGTTGGTTATAAATATCCACAGGCGTTGCATTCTGTCCTATCATACGAAGCGAGCTAGCATAGGCAAAGTTGCTTCTTACATCTTGTACGGTGAAGAACATAACGACGCTTGCAATGATCAAGAGCGGAACTCCCACTATCCACGGCAACAATTGACTTGGCTCACCCTGTCTATCTTTGTCTCCACGAATTGCCGCAAAACTTAGCTCAACCTCATCAACCATTCCACCCTCAGGCTGTGTGAGTTTTTCAGTCAACATCCACAAAACAAGTAACATGAAAAGTAAGATGCTGGTACTTACCGTTGAGGATGTGAAAAAGTAGAGAAATACAATACTAATAACACCTAGAATTGATGCGTTTTTAGTATGTGTCATAAATGATTCAACCTTGAGTGAAACAGAAGACGTCAAGGATGTTCGTGCGGCAAACATCGCGCGCACTACGAAGAACAAAAATGCAACGAGTCCTATTACCCCGGTAGTGGTAAGAAGTGTCATGTATTCGCTTTCTGAACGATCAAAAATAACACTCCAAAATTCTGTCTGGTTTATTGCAGCAGGTCGATAGGCATTGTAAGCGGCTGAGAATGAGGACAATCCTGTTCCAAACCAAGGGTAATCGCGGATAGCTGACGAGGCAACTCTCCATGAAGTTGAAAACGAAAGCTGTGCAGGACTTGCTCCATGGGCAGGAACACCGGGAATATAGTGACCGAGCCACAAAACTAGTGCAAAAGCAATTGCACCAGACATAAGGCCATACGTAGCTACCGAAAAAATCTTTTTATCTTTCAAAGCGCGCAATGCCAGAGGGATAGTAAAGAAAAGGGACACGAGAAACAATATGATTGTCGAGTCCACACTACCAGCAAGAGAAAATCCATCAATGGTCAACGACGAGAGAAATAGGTTGGTTGTGTCATTAAAGACAGTATCAAAGACATTGAAATACCCTAGTATGGCAACTAAAGCAACAATAAAAGAAGATGTCATAAAGGCAAAAACCATAAGCCTCACCGTTGCAATTTGACGGACGCTGGTAACGATCACGTAGAAGAATGCCACGAGTGCACATAACTCTACAATGGTCCAATGCCAGCTATTAAACGTCCCAAAAAGTGAATTGGTCATAGACACCGAGTAAAAGGTTGAAAAAGCAAAAGAAGCCAATAAAAGAACAAAGGCTATATCAAAAGGTGTTTTGGATATAACAACTTTTTTCTGTATTAACGAACGGACTAACCATAACACCAGCAGAACAAAAGAACCAAAAATCAACAGATACAGTTTATTGTATTCACTAAATTCAGTTGTAAATGGCAATACGTACAAAGGAAGAAGAAAAAAGAAGATAACAGCTGTCCACGAGATACCCCGTGAAAGATACTGTCCGATGTTTTTACTCGACTCCATTTGTTAACAATATGTCCTAGCACTACTGCTGTCAAGAAGCAGTCTCTTACGGGAAAACAGGTACAAAACCCCTACATGAAAATAAAAGAACGACGAGATTGGATAAACCTCAAGACACATCTTACTCAGCCGAGGCCTTGAGTACCGCATCGATTGTTGTATATGATCCGTTACGATACACCGTCAAAGATACCGAATCTCCAACCTTGTGACGAAGTATTATAGATGAAAGACTGGTATCTTCAGAAATCGCTTGTCCATCTATCTGTGTGATTACATCATTCACCTTCAACCCAGCCTCATCTGCTGCACTACCAGAAACTACCTGCCGAACAAGTGCACCTTCAGGAAATTCTGAGTTCCTCGCAAAATCAGGCGTAATAATTGCATAACTCACCCCTAATAATGGGCGCTGACGTACCGTACCTGACTTGAAATCGGTAATGAGCTGAGTAAGCGTGTTGCTCGGAATCGCAAAACCGATATTTTCACTTCCCACGCTCATTGCTACATTAACCCCAATAACTTGACCGTCGAGATTTAACAAAGGTCCACCAGAATTGCCAGGATTGAGAGCCGCATCAGTCTGTATGACACCATCCAACTCTTCTTGAAACTGACCTAGCCCACCCGATGTAACGATCCCCCTACCTACCCCCGATACAACACCTTTTGTTACCGTGTTGCTAAATCTGCCAAGCGCATTCCCTATTGCAATAACTGTTTGGCCTACCTGTAAACTTGATGAATCCCCCATTTCTAAGGGAGCAAGTGAAAGATTTTCAACCGTTAATACCGAAAGATCATTAATGGGGTCGCGAAAAATACTAGTTACCGCGTGTCGTTCACCCGTTGCATCTACAACAGAATACGTTGACTGGGTATCACTCACCACATGTTTATTGGTAATGATAATGGTATCCCCCACATAAAAGCCAGTTCCGATAGATGCTTCTTGCTGTGTTAACCCATTAAAAACATCAAACGCGATCGATGTTTCAACAACCGAGACTACTGAATCCTTGACCTTTTTAACCACATCAATTGTTGCCGACTCTTCAGAAACCACCCGAAGAGTTTCATTAACTGACGGTTTTGTTATTATGCCAAAGCCACCCGAGAACACTCCTGAAACCTTAGATATAACCTCATCATAATGCTGCCATATAGGAGCACTTCCTATCACAAGCGCAATCACTACCACCAAGCCGACAAATAGTTTCGTCTGTTTTGATCGATTCATAACGTCTTGATACCTTCTTAGTACGCAACTCTCTTACAATTATTTCACAAGATCAAATGCAGCTTTTAGTTGTGCATCTTCACGAGAATCGCTTTCGGTAAAAGGTCCAGAGGCTGCATCCGAACTAATCTCAACGTCCGGATACAGTCCTTCGCCATGAATATTTTGATCGTTTGGCAACAACCATCGTGCGGTAGTTATATGAATTCCTGCCCCACCATCTAGCTCAATTGCCTCCTGAACAGTACCTTTTCCAAACGACTTCATACCAACAAGTTGTGCGCGCCCTCGCGCCTGAAGTGCACCGGCAAGAATTTCAGAAGCACTGGCCGAACCCTCATCAATTAAAACTACAACCGGGATGGTGCAGAGCTGACATGTGTGATCCACCGTAAATTCTTCGACTGAATCTTTGGTCTGGCGTTTTACAACGACACCATCTTTAAAAAAGTCAGAACCCAAATAGATTGCTGCACTCAACAAACCTCCAGGATTATTACGAACATCAAGCACAACTGCACTCGCACCTGAAAATTTTGCCTCACTTACCACGTTATTCCATGTTTCGATCGTATCGGACCCAAAGCGCATCACTCTAATATGTGCAACCGACGTTTCTGCTCCATTCTCATCTTTTACCCAACTTAATCGCACGGCAGGAATCGTTATGGTCTTTCGCTCAACTGTTATCTCAAATGAATCCAGACTTTGAGATGGTCGAACAAGCAGCAACACCACATTCGTGCCCGCTTCCCCTCGAATAGCCTGTACTGCCTTTTGTACACTCCACCCATTTGTTGACTCTCCGTCAACACCAACAATAAGATCACCAGACCGCACACCAGCCTCCTGCGCTGGAGAACTATCCAAAGGGGCAATAATTGCGAGCTGTTCATCTTTATACCCTAACTGGGCACCGATCCCGTCATACAAACCTTCTAATGAATCCTTAAAGCTTATGTTTTCATCGGGGGTAAAATACGAAGTATATGGGTCGCCAACGGCCTGAACCATTCCTGAGATTGCACCATTAACAAGATCCGTTCCCGATACTTTTCCTGCATCAAGATAATTGTCTTGGATGAGTTGAAGCGCCTCCCAAAACAAATTCATATCAACCGTACGATCAACGTCTTTGTTTTCACTATTCACAAGCGTAAAAGGCGTATTGGTAGCAAACGACGGAACCACAGCTTGGGGCACAAAATCTCGTGCTACAAATCCAAAACTCGCAAAGAAAACTATGAATACTAACGTACGCACATACCCACCAGACGACTTGGACTGCGATGCTTTTGTTGGTACTTTTATACCAAAAGATGTAGTTTGATCTGACATAATAACTATTGTTCAAGAAGTATTTCAACGTTGTCGACATCAGTTTCCACTTGTTTTTCCCCTGGAAACTCAACGCCAATAATTCTTGACTCCTCGTTAACAGATTTAACTATACCACGATAGGAATAATACTCATTGCCCAACATGCGCACCGTTTGTCCTTCACGAACGACTTCATATTGAGTCCACGGCAGTGCATCTTTCATGTCTTGATTAAGGGCCTTGCTCCCCGGTAATATCAACACGCTGTCTTTTGGTTCGTAAAATACGTGTTCGTGCTCAGACTGCTTTAAGATTTCATAAATCCTCGATGGAATTTCTGTAGAACCAAAGCCATCAAGTGCTAAAAGAGAGATCCCTACATCCTCATACCTACCTTTACTGCCCGTAAGATGGAGAAATTCTTCATAGTCAACGCCCCCCGTTACTACAGCCTGAACGCCTATGGACAATGCCTTGTAGAGGGCTTCAGTCGTTATCCCACTTCCACCAAAGATTATTTTATTTTCAAATTCATCGCGTAACTGATCTGATTGAATAGGAATATCTCGATACCCCACCTCCAAAAGACCCCCCTCACGATGAACTCCAAAACTTGCAACACTATGGATCGCATTAATATGGGCCGCAATCTTAATAGATTCGCTCGGAATAATCTGCGAAATTTTTCCAAACACACCCGCGATCAAACGAACCTCCAATGGCAAATACTGAATGGTGATGCGGGATGTAAGTGGCTCGTAATCAACAAAAACCCCATTAATCGGACTCTTAAAAACTTTTTCACGCAGACCAAAAAGCTCTTTTCTTTTTGCAATAACCTCCCCCTTATATATCCGCGTTCCGATAGTTTTTACCAACGTATCTTCAACGCTATGTATGTCAACTTTAAACAATTCTGAAAGATTGAATGTCCGAAACCCTGCACGTTCCCAACCCGTTGCAATTATCGTCTCGGGGCTCACGTCATCTCCTACAGCAACGCGGACCTCACTTTGCTTTAGCAACAACCGTTCAAATTGGTAATGTATATGTTGCTGGAAAGGTCGACGAGCATACGCGATCATAATAACGCCTCCCATTTCTTATACTGAGACACGTACGAAGGGTGAGTAAAATATCGCTGTATTGGACGTCCTCTCATGTCAAGAAGAACTCCCAACTTTCCACCACGAATATCAAGATCAGAAGAATACCCTTTAATCGACACATCCGAATCCACGGAAAATTGCAACTCACCTGACTGCTCAGCTGAAACGGGAACTACAACAAATTCACCAGAAAAAACCGTCAAAACCATGGGCTCGCTTAGCCCGAAATCAAGAGTAACCTCTCCCAACTCTTCAAACCAATTACGGTTATGGCTTAGTGTAACCACCGTTCCGCTCAACTCAAACCCAAGTTGGCTCAAATCAAAAAATGCCTCTTTCTGCACAAACGATAACGTTGACAGAATCGAGTGAGGATCAAAAACAATCTGCCACACACCATCAAGACCAAGTCCATCAATCAAGGGTAATAAAAACTTATTACTCTCTAATCCTTGCGTAAGAAATTCGCCTGAAACAATAATACTGTTAACGGCGTGTTGGGTAGAATGCAATCCAGTATTGTGTGCTGTTAAGGGAACTTCACTACCAACAAGACTTGTCAGTAAGTAGAGTAAGGCGCTAAGCGACGCTTGAACATCTTGTCCTATCGGAACGTTTGGATATAGCATTCTTCTTCCTAGAGTGTTAAAAAGCGCTGTTTTATTTGCTACTCCCGTACTGGTAAACCACGACGTTATCTTTTCTACACCGCCAGATAACAAAGCGTCACCTATCCCCTTTCCGCACCCAACCTCAATGCGCTTTGAAAGACGATTCCTGCCAAACGTACTGTACGAAACATATGTTTCGCTTGAATCAAATCGAAGCCCAATTGATGTTCCAAAGCTTGACAAAAAATCAGTTGCTTGCGAAACGGCCGTCAACCGATCCCCTACTACCTCACATTTTTCAAACCCGCCTTCAAAATACCTCTTCATAGAACGCACCATATCTTCTGGTGACGAAGAAACAAGCATACGATGATGACTTACCAAACTCGCTTCGGCACCATTCATCTCAAACACATTGCCGTGAACATATTGATTCCCAATTTCGATTGTCAGTGTCCGCATATTACTATTCATACCCTTAGAGTATACCCATTGTATCTATCTCACGGAAAGGAGGGAAGTGGTATCACGATATCTATCCTAACGTAGACTAAATAAAGTATTGTTCAGGAAATAGAGAATAGAGATTCTAACGGATGAGCGCCATTTGCCGTGAGCGTTTAACGTTAACTGACAATTTTCTCTGACATGCAGCACAAACCCCGGTGATATGCTTTGGTAAGATTCTTCCTCGTGGTGTAAGAAAATACTCGAGCATCTTTGGATCTTTGTAGTCTGGTTCTACGTCATGTTCACAAAACCAACAATGCATTCCAGAGATTGCATCATTAATTTTTTTTGTGGTAGATTGCTTTTTTTGTTTTTTTACTGCCATAGAAAAACCTTCCTGTGCATTATACCTTAGGCCCAAAGCATGTCAATCAACACCCACCGCATCGATTAAAATGGAATCTCATCCGTGGGGACTTTTTCCGACTGATCCTTTGAGGAACCTTCTTCAACTGCAACTGGCGCAGTTACGGCTGGCTCATCAACTGAACGAGGAGTGTCTGGGTTTCGGGCTGAAAGCACAATCATTTCTTCCGCAACAATCTCTGTTCGATACATTTTTTTGCTTGACTCAGCATCAACCCAATCTCTCGTTTGCAAACGACCTTCGATATACACCTTTGCTCCTTTTGTAAGCAACTGATTACAAAGCTCTGCTAAGCGCGCCCACGCAACAATATTGTGAAACTCTGCAGCTTCAACAGTTTCTTGTTTATCCGAGGGAGTATATTCGCGATTTGTAGCAACACCGAATGTAACTATTGCAGTTCCACTTGCTGTATACCTAAGCTCGGGATCACGTGTCAAATTCCCGATAATCATTGCTTTGTTTAGAGATCTTACTGCCATAACTTGTTTACTTTCGTTTTTATTTCTTCCCTAATCCAATTAACGTAAATCGCATCAGCTCATCAAGTATCCGTAACTCTTGTGACGCTGCCTGAATTGTCTTTGGTGATTGAGAACTTACTACAAAAAGTACATATCTACCTTGTTTTTGCTTTTTTATTGGATATGCTAATGTTCGCAAACCCCAGATTGATTCTTGCGTAACCTCTAACTCATGGTCGGCAAAAATCTTTTTGACGCCAGAAAGCGCATCCTTCTCTTCAAGATCAGGACGCAAAATTAATAGTAGTTCGTACTCTCTTACCATATCTACAAAATTATATCACACCTCCATCCCCTTGACCACCCGTGCTGAGTACGCTACGATAAACTCATGTTGTCCACAACAGCCGAAAACGTACTCCTTGTTCTTTCCCACCAACACCTGGTAAAACGTATTACGTCCCTCGTTTTCACCCCCTATGAAGCCCTTTACGCAACACTTTCTCCAACTATCTATCATGACAGTTCAATACGACACGCGGTTACCGAACTTGAATCACAAAAACACATAGAAAAAATTACACGCGATGGGAAAAAGTACATAACCCTAACTGAAAAAGGCATTAATTTCACAAAATCTCACTGGGCATTTCTTACCGAAAAACGCACCATTGACGGTAGCTTGTGGTACCTGACGGTATTTGATATTCCAGAAGCAAAACGAACCCTAAGAGATGAGCTTAGAAAAACCCTTACCACACTTGGATTTCAGTCATGGCAACGATCATGTTATATATTACCCGCAGGAACCCATTCAAAACAAACTATTCTCTCCACACTGGGACACGAAAAATGGAACGGTTTGATATCTGTTGTTACGGTAAATTCAATCTTACTCGGCCAGGACGCCGAAACGTTACTTGCCAATCTGTGGAAAAAGCCAAAAGAATTGAGTTTCGAAACACTTGTTGAAACATCCCAAAAAGCACGCGACCAAATCCAAAAAAAAGCAGCCAATATATTTCAAAAAAATGCTGCAACGATCAAACTTCAGGATAATCTTGGCGTACTGTTTTCTCTCATCGAATCGTGCAAAACAAATCCATTGTCGATTAGCAACCCGGTTGAATCCCTCTCACTGTTGCACCTTATATGCGAAACGCTTCAAACGACAGAATAATCAAATGCGCGGGGTTAGTAAACTCCCCTACCTTCAAGCGCTCTTTTTAATGTCAGTGGATCGGCATACTCAACGTCTGCACCTGTTGGAAGCCCGCGAGCAATTCTCGTTATCTTTACGTTTGTTATTCCGGGGTGATCGGTGATTTTTTGTTTTACATACAAGGCAGTCGTTTCCCCTTCTGTTGAGGGATTTGTTGCTAGAATAACTTCAATTGGTTCGTCACTACGTGACAATGTATTGAGTCGATTCATAAGATCTGCTATATGCAGTTCCTCCTCGTGAATACCTCGAATTGGGTCAATAACTCCACCCAAAACAAAATACACTCCGGTAAATGAACCTGCTTTTTCAAGCGCGATAACGTCAAGTGGGTCTTCAACAACCATCACATACCGTGGATTCCGCGTAGAATCTTCACAAATACTACAACGCTCATCTTCGGAAATATTAAAACACTGCTCGCACAACCGTGCCTTTGTTGCAAGAGTTGCAATAGCAGACGAAAGGTCCAACACATCTTGTTTTGGCATTCGAATACAGTAATATGCCAATCGTTCCGCCGACCGTGGCCCAATGCCTGGAAGCCGAGAAAGACGTTCGATTACTTGTTCAAGATAGGAAGGTAGTTTCATTCAGGGACACCTAACGGTCTATTTACATACCAGGAAGATTTATTCCAAGATCACCCATTTGACCTCGCATTCGTTTTGACATAGCCTTTTTTGATTCTTTGAGAGCCTCGTTCACTGCCTTAAGAATGGTCTGATCATCAGCCCCATTAGAATTGAGAGAAAGAATATCTTGATTTGCAGAAACCTTGATAACAACCCCCTTGTGAGTTACCTCTAAAATTTCACTCGCAAGCTGGTTCTCAATATCTTTTGCTTTTTTACGCAACTCATTAATCTGTTTTACTTGATCAAACATCTTGATTCCTATTATAACCTATTCAATCATCTGTCCTCCAAACACCTCATGGGCTTGCGATAGTAGGGCATCGGGTGACATGACATCGATGGAAGGTGGGGCACATGAAGGTGAATAGCTTACCTCTTTTTTTGTCTGGTCGGTAAGCACACACGACAATGCTATTTTTTTTCCATAGACCTGCTGCGCGGCATCCTCGATAATGGCACAGATTTCAGCTGTTTCAACTTTTGATTTGTGAAATGCAAATGAAAACGCAACTACCATCACACCATCGTCGACTGAGACTAGCCGGGCAGATTTTAACAAAGCTTCTGCTGTTTTGTTTTTTTCTTTTACCAATAGCAACATATGGTTCCACGATGAATCTTCAGATTGTACAGGCTGAACATTGGAAGTTTCGTTGTTGGAAAATTCTGACGGTGTCTCGATGTGAGTATCATCTTTATGTTCGCTCGCAGTTGTTGCATTGCGGATAATATTCATTACACTTGCAACGAGTACCGTAAGAGGATTTGAAACCTGGTTCATGAGTTTTTGTGCCTCAAGTAGTTCCCATAGCGTATCAAGTTGGGCCGAACATTCACCATCAACACCAGAAACACTATCAGACATACACTCCAACACCTTAACTTGAACACGCTCAACTAATTTGCTCGTAATATGCACCACATTACCTCCCTCCTGCGAGTACGCATGTATCTTATTGTAAAAGCTCTTTGCGTCATTTTGTTCAATATCTTTTAACAGATCATCAGCAAAGTCTTGACCCACAATACCTACCCTTTTTTCTATATCACTCGGGCTTACTTCACCCTTGATACAAAGTCCTATAACCTTTTCTAAAAGAACAAGTGCGTCACGGTACGCCCCATCTGCATGCGCTGCAAGTAACGTTGCCGAATCTGGATGTAACCGTACACCTTCTCGCTTCGAATACTCGATAATAAATTGAGCAAGTTGCTCAGTTGTTGCTTTTTTGAATGGAAGATGCATACATCGAGACAAAATTGTTTGCGGAACTTTATGCGGCTCTGTTGTGCACAGAATAAAAAATGCATGAGCAGGAGGCTCTTCCAATGTTTTTAGTAAAGCGTTAAAGGCTTCATTGGTTAACATGTGAACCTCATCGAGAATATACATTTTGCGCTCACTGCCAGTAGGCTGGAATGAAACAGACTCTCTTAGATTTCGAACGTCATCAATCCCTCGATGACTTGCCGCATCTATTTCAGACACATCAACTCCACTAACACCAAGCTCACGGGACATAATCCTCGCAACAGTCGTTTTACCACTCCCCCGCGGGCCTGAAAATAAATACGCATGGGACACTTTTTGGTGTTTGATCGACTGAATTAATACCGTTTTTACGTGATCCTGTCCATACACATCATCAAACGATTGGGGGCGATATTTACGATACAAAACCTCATCCATGGAGTTAGTATATCAGGTAAAAAACGATACGCAGATAAAGAAGGTTTTTACGTTACCGTCTGGATAGATTTCCACATCGCATCGCACATTTTTGTTATGTGCGCCTCATCGATGTCGGTGAGTTTTGATAATACAAACTCACTTTGATCAACTCCCTGAGGCACGCTCCCAATACCAACTCTCATGCGCCAAAAACCTTTAGTTCCAAACGAAGAAATAATACTCTCAACACCATGATGACCATTTGCATTCCGATTAAACTGTAACCGGTAATCCCCTACGTCAAATGCAATATCATCGTGAACAACACACACCTGCTCGGGGGCAACACCATACTTTTCAACCAAACGTCGTACCGAACTACCGCAAACGTTCATAAAACCTGAATTTTGACTCACAACGATCTCTTCTTGTGTCGGAAATGTAGACACCACAAAACGACCAACGTTATGCCGCGTATGCTCGTATGTTTCTCCATCGTTACCCAACCCAACAATTAGTTTAATCATAATAAGTGCGGAAGAAAAATTAACAGTCCAATAAGAATCGCTCCGATTGACGTAACAAAAACTGCTGCCGCTGCAACATCTTTGCCAACCTTTACATTATGGTGGTGCTCTTTTGCCATATAGTCAAGCGTTGTTTCAATCGACGTATTAAGAAGTTCAGCAACTAAAACGATAAATATCACGGATAAAACAATAATCCATTCAATTTTTTCAAGTTTAACGATCAGTCCCAAAAGCAGCGTACATAACGCGAAAATGGTCTGAAAAGTAAAACTGGCATGATTTCTGACCACATAAGAAAGCCCATCGATCGCATATCCTATCGAACGGATATAGGCAGCTGGACGTAACGATGGTTTAGCCATGAGGTTTTTCCTCCTTACTGGTTGATATAGCTAGTCCAAAACAGACTGTCGCATCGTGCGACCAGTCTGCCCCTATATGACTAGCTTTGTAAGTTACCGAATATGACATTCTGTTTTGAGTTAACTATATCTCAGCTATCACACTATCTTCAACTGCAGTCATGGCCGCTTTATGCTGCCTAGTATCATCGTCATAGCCAACGAGGTGTAAAACTCCATGGGCAATCACCCGAGCAAGTTCTTGTTCATAGGTTACACCATACGTTTTCGCATTGCGCAAAACTTCATCTTGATTTACTACAATCTCACCGGTATAGGTTGTATCGTTTACGTCTTCATTCATAGGAAATGAAATAACATCTGTTGTCACATCCTGACCAAAAACCTCTTTGTT
>CAYZXG010000026.1:0-12042 GCA_964482365.1 uncultured Candidatus Saccharibacteria bacterium
CGCTTAGGTGTTGTTTGGTATCAATGACGCGTCCTTAAGCTTTGCAATTGTCAAGAGTAAGACCACAAGATTTAGTTTTGTATTTCCATTGGCTTTAATGTGCAAAAACGCTTCATACGACACAGAGACAATTGGTGCCGTTTTTATGGGATCAACACTCTGCAAATATTCACACCATGCCTCAATCGATGAAAGCAATAGTGCCCTCTCCTGTTTAGCATATGTCTCGGCGATGGTGAAAACGTCAGCTTCTGACTGTATGGTTGGAAAAGGAAGTAGCTCTGAATGAAGTGGCTGTATGGTAATCAGTTCATCTTTTAGCTGTAGGTTTTCATTATCGATCAGTTCTTGAATTGTTGCCATGCGACAACGACTCTTTATTGTATCCAAAAGTTGAGATTGGTTTGAAACGGTGAGAATAAATGTTGTGTGTTTTGGTGGTTCTTCTAAAGACTTTAGTAACGCATTCTGTGCTTCATTTCCAAGGTTTTGGGCTTGAGAAATGAGTATAAATTTATAGGTGCGATTAAATGGTTTTAAGATGCTCCACGCAATGGTTGATCGAACTTTTTCAATACCATAACCAGAAGTTTCATCAATCGTCAGATTGTCAGGGTGAGTTGAAAGTGAAACAGTGTTTTTTGTGTCAACGACAAGATAAGAGCTTGACGACATTGTGTCAAAAGTATAGCATGAATATGTGGCCCAAAAGACAGATCTTGTAACCGTATTAACCGATGAAGGTGTTTTAACCGAAGAAAAAGCTTCCCAAGTTCGTGTTGAACAAATCACCTCAGGGCATTCAATTGAGCAAATTATTGTAGATAAAGGCTGGGCGACAGAATTACAGATTGTTAAAGCCCGCGCGCAAATGCTGAGCATGCCGTTTGTTGATGTAGCAAATATTAGTATCTCTGCCGACGTGGTTGCAAAGATTCCGGAGTCAGTTGCACGGCATTACACCCTCATTCCCGTTTCAGTCGAGGGTGATGCGTTACAGGTTGCAATGAAAGATCCGCTTGATTTACAGGTAATAGAATTTTTAGAGACTAAAACAAGCCTAAACATTAAGCCTGTTATTGCAGTTCCGGATGATATTTTGCGCTCGATAAATCAAAACTACAACGTAGGAATTGAAAAAGAGGTTACCGCCGCTCTGCGTGAAACAGAAAGCGAAGTTGATAAAGTTGAAAAAGAGCTTAAAAATTTGGATGAGGCGCAAGATGTTATCAACTCGGCTCCTGTTGCACGTATTGTTTCGACAACCTTGGAGTATGCGATGAAATCAAAAGCTTCCGACGTGCATATTGAGCCACTCGAAGATCGCACGCGCGTTCGATTTAGGATTGATGGTGTGTTGCGTGAGAGATTGTCGCTTCCCCCGCGCGTGCACAACTCGGTTATATCCCGTATTAAAATCCTCTCACATTTAAAGATTGACGAAAAGCGAATTCCGCAAGATGGGCGGTTTTCTTTTGCTTCTGGAAAAGAAGAGGTTGATCTTCGTGTGTCAACCCTTCCTACAAACCATGGTGAAAAAGTAGTTATGCGTCTTCTTCGTAAAAGCGCCAAAGTACTTACGCTTGATGAACTTGGAATGCTAGGTAGTGCACGCAAAAATTTTAAGGATACTATTCACAAATCGAACGGGATTATTTTGGTGACGGGACCAACGGGAAGTGGAAAAACGACTACACTTCGGACTGCGCTAACAATCATCAACAGTGTTGAAACCAATATCTCTACACTTGAAGATCCTGTTGAATACAGTATTCCCGGCATTAATCAAAGTCAGATAAATCCTCAGGCGGGTTTTACGTTTGCAACCGGTTTGCGTTCGCTTCTTCGTCAAGATCCTGACGTGATCATGGTGGGAGAGGTTCGAGACAAAGAAACAATGGAACTTGCCGTTCAGGCAGCTCTCACGGGTCACCTGGTTTTTTCAACACTACACACAAGCTCTGCTGCAGGTGCGCTACCTCGGCTACTTGACATGGGAGCTGAGCCATTTTTACTTGCATCAACCATTCAGATGATTATCGCTCAACGTCTTGTTCGAACCGTAAATATGGAATTTATGGAAACGTATACACCTGATGAGAAAGTAGAGGCAATGATACGGGAATCTTTGGGAGCATTGTTTCCAAAGGATGTGGCGCCAGGAAAATTAGAATTTGTTCGTATAAAAGCCGATGCAGATCCTAATGTTGCGTATAGCGGACGAGTTGGTATTTACGAGGTATTAACGATGAATGAAAAGATCTCGCGACTTGTTTTGGAACATGAGACTGCCGATGCGGTTGAAAGACAAGCTATTGCTGATGGAATGGTACGAATGATTCAAGATGGATACCTTAAGGCCATAAATAAAACTACAACGCTTGAAGAAGTGTTGCGTGTGATACAAGATTAAAGGAATACATCGTGTTTGACGTAGTGAGCGTTTCCCCATCTATTGCAAGTGAGTTAAAAACACGTTACAGTAAATGCTAATGGAAAAAACATCAAAAACGCTTGGCATTCAAGATTTGCTCGAAGAGGTTGTAAAACGTGGAGCCAGTGATTTACATCTTACGGTTGGGGCGATGCCTACTGTTCGCATTGATGGCTCATTAGTTGCGATAGAAGGACATAATCCTCTTAACGAAGAAAGTATTATTGAGTTAGTTCATAGCATTCTTACTGAAGATCAAAAGGAACTTCTCAATGCAAATCGTGAAATTGATTTTTCATTTGCGCTTGGTGAAGTCGCACGATTTAGGGTAAATGCGTATCACCAAAAAGGCTATCTTGCGGCAGCACTTCGTTATATTCCAACTCAAATTAGAACAGTTGAAGACCTCAATCTGCCGGCAATCGTTAAAAGTTTTACCAGACTTCCCCAGGGGTTTGTGTTGGTTACCGGTCCAACAGGACATGGAAAATCTACAACGTTAGCAGCAATCATAAATGAAGTGAACGAGAATGACGCAAAACACATTATTACGATTGAAGACCCGATTGAGTATGTGTTCCCCCATAGACGCTCACTCATTAGTCAACGAGAACTGCATCTTGATACGCATTCTTGGCAGGTTGCTCTAAAGTCAACGCTTCGAGAAGATCCCGATGTGGTATTGATTGGTGAGATGCGCGATTACGAAACTATGGCAGCAGCACTTACTATTGCTGAAACAGGACATTTAGTGTTTTCAACCTTACATACCAACAGTGCTTCGGCTACCATCAATCGTATTATCGATGTGTTCCCGGAGCATCAACAGGTTCAAATTCGAGCTCAACTTGCTATGACGCTTGAGGGAGTAATTAGTCAGCGTCTTATTCCAGCTATTGAAGGCGGAAGGTATCCTGCAACCGAAATTTTACTTGCAAACCCTGCCGTGCGATCGCTTATTAGAGAAGGAAAAACGCACCAGTTAGATAACTTAATTTTAACGTCGTCAGATACGGGAATGTTATCTTTGGAACATTCTCTTCATAACCTCATTACTGCAGGAAAAATCACGAGGGAACAGGCGCTTTCACACACGTTGCGGCCTGAAGAGCTCATTCGACTACTAGGAAATTAACAGGTATGAAAGACTTTATTTACGCCGGCGTAGACCCAGATGGTATTCCACAATCGGGCAAGATTACAGCGATTAGTCAACAACAGGCTATCGAAAATCTCAAAGCCCGTAATTTTATCGTAACTAAACTTGAAGAGAATTCGTCGGTACCTTTAGGTGATATCATCGCAAAGTTTCGTGGAGTACCCGCTCAAGAAAAAATTGTATTTACGAGGCAATTAGGGACCATGATTAATGCGGGACTTCCTATTAACCAAGGTCTGCGAATTCTTGCCGAGCAAACTGAGAACAGTTATTTTGCTGGTGTCATTCAAGATCTTGTTCAGCAGATTGATGGCGGGGCGAGTTTGTTTGATGCGTTAACTTCGCACGAAAAGGATTTTGGGCGATTGTACGTTTCGCTGATCAAGGCAGGTGAAGCGTCGGGAAATCTTGATATAATTTTGGATCAGCTCGCCGATACGATGGAAGCTGACTCTGCGTTTAAAGGGAAGGTTAAAGGAGCTATGATTTATCCGGTCATCATTCTTATCGTTATGTTTTTAGTTCTTGGCGTTATGTTTTTATTTGTGATCCCTCAACTTTCTGCTTTGTATGACGATCTAGGGGCCGAACTTCCCGCTATGACAAAAGTATTAATTTTTGTGAGTGATCTGTTTACCGGATATTGGTGGCTTGGAATTGGCATTGGTGTGGGGGGATATTTTGGTATGAAACAGTTAACAAAAAATCCTGATGTTGCCAGGAATCTAGCGGAAGCAAACTTGAAGGCACCAGTGTTTGGAAAACTTGGCGCGCAAGTTCAGTTAGCGTCGTTTACCAGAACGCTCGCCATGCTTTTAAAGTCAGGTATTCCCCTACTAGAAGCGCTCGATATTGCAAAAGAGACGATGACAAACCAAATATTTAAGGATGCATTAAACGAAGCTGCCGATATGGTTGAAAAAGGTAAACCGCTTTCTGTTGCCATTAAGCATTACGACATTTTTCCTGCTCTTCTTGCGGAAATGCTTGCGGTTGGTGAGCAAACAGGAAAAGTTGATGATGTACTGGCTAAGATCTCAACCTATTTTGAGGCACAAGCTTCTCAGAAAGCCGATAACTTGGCAAGTGCTATTGAACCGATTGTCATGGTAATTCTTGGTACGATGATTGGTTTTATTGTTGTGGCACTTATTATGCCGATATATTCCTTGACAAGCTCTTTTTAATGTGAAAGGATGAACTAGATAGAATACATAACCTCGAAGGGAGGTGAGATATATGAGACTGCCCAAATTAGTACAAAAAGGTTTTACGTTAATTGAATTACTCGTTGTTATCGCGGTCCTCGGAATCCTCGCCGCAGTCGTTCTCGTTGCTATCGATCCAGGTGCTCGAATTGATGAGGCGAATGACGCAGGAATCCGAAGTGATGTTTCTCAAGTAGCAACTGCTGTTGAGGTATGTTTTACATCACAGGCTGCTTCAGGTGGTGATTACACTGATTGCAGCACCGGTGCACTTCTTACTGCAGGTAATTATCTGAAGGCAACGGGGATGCTTGATAGGTCTGATAACCCAGTTCGGATCGTTGCAACAACAGCAAATGCTGCTGTGTTTGGAGAGTTGGATGCGGCAAATGTAACCTGTGCGGTTGGAAGTGGAGCGCTTAAGTATTGGACGTACCAATCTGCAACGGGAGAAAGTACTGTTCATTGTCCTGCTTCTGGAACCCCAACAGTAGCTCCGTAGTGTTGGAATGGCTTTGTTAGGTTGACAGCCTATACAAAAAACCGCCTTTTAGGGCGGTTTTTTGTTGGCATAATGCATGGTAAGATTAGTAATAAGATATGTGGATGCTTTCTGGAATTACACGTAAACAATGGGTTAACCTAACCGTGATTTTTCTTATGAGTGTGTTCTCGGTATATTTTGTTGTGTATGTGATTAAGCCAGTCGAACGTTTTACCCAAAGTCGTGACGCAACACGATTGTCGTCCGTAAACACCATAAAATCAGCCTTGGAAACCTATGTTGCAACCTATAAAACAATACCCGCATGCGAAACCATATCAGCAGCAATTTGCCCGGTAAGTTATGTGCTTGACGGAGCCGATCCAGTTAGTAAACTGTTGGTTGATTCAAAGAGTCTTTCGACCATACCAAAACAACCGGTTGGAACCAATAATCCGTTTTGCGAGTATCGAGTGTTTATGTATGAAGCCGAGAAGAATAAATATTTTTTGCGATGGTGTATGGAATCATGGACTCCCGAAGATGTTACCCGTGCAGTGGAACAAGGTGGACAGTGTTCTTGGCTTGGCATTGGAAACATTGCGCTTTGCCTCACCGGTACGGATCTTCCACTAGTGAGTTTGTAACCAACATTTTTCCTTCGTCGTGTATAGTATGGTCAAAAGAGTCAGATTCACTATGTTATATACGATCAAAGATTATCTGTTGGATAGCAAGAATCGTGCAAAAGTGTGGATCATTATTATCATACTTTTGGTCACTTGTTTTGGCGTTGTAACCGCAGCTTCGCTCGACGGAGTTGTGTGGCTCGATGCAGGAAAGAATTTTTTTGATGCACTATCACGTGGAGATTTTGCGGCAACTCACTATAGTTCACGATTTGGTATTTCGGTGATGTGGTTGTACGGTCTTTCGTTTATTATTGCGACCGTAACTTCTTTTTCTGTAGTCTCAATTCTCACCTTTATGGTGTATGGTTTTACTGTTTTGTGTGTTTTTGTACTCATGCATCGGGTGTCACGAATGGCGCCAACGTTTCCTGTGTACATGGTCACCAGCTACCTGCTTCTTGCACCGTATGTTGTAGCGACACCAATATTTCTTACCTGGCTTGATAAAATCCTCATGGTCAGTACTGTTTTAACCATTCTATTTTGGACAGAATTTCTTTTAGTTAGCTGTAGTCTAGGTACCTCGCGCACAAGATTAATAGTTCTTACCGGTATAAGTCTTGGCGTTGCATTACTTACTAAACCTGCGGGCATCATCTTGATACCTCTGTTAATTGCCATGACAGCGTATGTGTTGTGGCGAGATAAGTCGTTTCAAGTAATAAAGCCTCTTCTTTTTGTTTTTGGACTTGCTGGTTTTGTATTTTTTGTTTTTTATCCTGCAATGTGGGTAGATCCACTCGGAGTACTTTTATCGCGCATTAACTCGTCTGACGCACAAGTTGAGTTAACGATTCCCTTTTTGATGGACAATGGCTTTATCCGATATATGTCAAATGTAGTCGTAGTGTTTTTGGCAGATCTTATGTTTACGGTTGGTGTTTTTATGCTCGCGATCGATCTGTACAAAGCCCTGTATAAAAAAACATTGCGAACATTTATTACACCCATTACGTTTTTGGGTTTGTCTGGTTTAGTTTATTCACTCATTGTTACCTTCATCGCAGTATTTCTTGTAGATCGAGCCTTTGGAAATATCGTTTCTCCTCGTTACTATGCTCCCATAATTCCACTTGTTGTCTTATACCCTCTCAATAAATTACGAAATCACAAATTAGTGCTTTCACTTGCGTTTATTATTCAGGTGTATCGACTCCCTCTTGTTCGTTGGGCACTTTGGGTTGGATTTTACCTCGTAACTACATCGATAATTCGTCCTCCTTATTGGTAGAGTTTCCGGTGGTGTTTGTTGTGCAATGTATAGTACGATACATTCACATGTTCTATGTTTATGCGCTCGTTTTTATGTTTGGTGCGTCGCTTGGTTCTTTTGTGAATGTTCTTATAGATCGTGTACCTGCAGGTCGGTCAATTTGGATCGATCGTTCTGCGTGTGATTTTTGTCACCATGAACTACGTTGGTATGAACTTATTCCGTTTATTTCTTATGTTTTACAGCGGGGAAAGTGTAGATCGTGTGGTCACTCGCTTTCGATTACTTATGCTGTTATGGAGTTTTTAACTGCGTGTCTGGTTACACTTTTTGTACTTTCGACTCCCCTACCCTACGAGCAAATCGTTCTTCTTCAGCTTGTTTTCATCCTAATTCTTCTTGCAATCGCTATTGTTGATCTAAAATCATACTTGATTCCGCAGCAGTTTATTTATGCTCTTATTGTGATATTTTGTTTGTGGTACGTGGGTGAAGGTCTTATGCAGTTTGCGCACAACGGGTTTCAATTTACGTGGTTTGTTACGTGGATTTCAGAGATGTTACATCATGTGGTTACGGCAACCCTGGCTTCTGGTTTTTTCTACGCACTTGTCGTTATCACAAAAGGTAAAGGAATGGGAGGCGGTGATGTTCAGCTCGCTTTTGTGATGGGGCTATATCTTACGGGAATGCAAACGCTGATTGCGGTGTATAGTGCGTTTGTCATTGGTGCGTTGTTTGGATTATTACTCATCGTATCGGGTAAACGAAAGTTTGGCCAGGTCATTCCATTTGGTCCGTTTTTAGCGTTGGGTTCGTATCTTGCACTGATATACGGTTCGCAATTATTACAGTTCTACTTGACAGTGATCACGTTTCAATAGTACGCTTGGAATAAGTTATGAAACTGCCACATAATCGAATATCTTCCCGCGGATTTACTCTTATTGAGCTTTTGGTTGTTGTGGTGGTTCTTGGAATTCTTGTAGGCGTTGTTATTGTGGTCATTAATCCTAATGTTCAGCAGGAAAAAGCAAAAGAAGGGGTCATTAAAGGTAATGTAGATAAGATTGGTCAAGCACTTATTGGATGTGTCTCATCGCAACTTTCACCTGCAACTACATGTGACACGTTTACAAAAATTGGCGTGATTGATCCTTCTGGCAGTCCCGATGGGTCCACGTATCAGATTATCCCTCCTGCTGTACTCGGTACTTCGATCCAGGCATTAGGTACATATACCCAATCCGACGGTTCAATTTGTGGACTGGGAATTAACGTTGATTTGATTACATTCCATACAAATCGCACAACGAGTAACTGCCACACATCATGGTAAAAACTGTGCAAAACAAAAAAGGATTGACACTTATCGAACTGTTGATCGTGGTTGCCATCCTGGGTATTTTGGCGAGCATCGTTCTTGCAGTTCTTGACCCGAACTATTTTTTTGGTAAAGGGCGAGATGCACGCCGGAAGAGTGATCTTGATACGGTTCGTGCTGCTCTTGAGCAGTATTATCTTGATAATGGTCGTGAATATCCAACAGCAGCGTCATACAGTTTGCTTGGAACTCCTCTTGAACCCTATATGGACTCATTTCCGGTAGATCCCGGAGTAAATACGTATGTGTACAGTACGAGTGCAGTGTCAGGCATGATACGCAAATGTTATGAGTTGTCAACAACTCTTGAGGAAACGGGTGGCACGTATACGGTGTGTGGCGGATCACTCAGTTGTCAGCATGCAGCAGGCAATAATTATTGTCCATAACGATGGAAGTTATTAAAAAATACTCACAAAATAATGATGGGATGTCTCTCATTGAAGTTCTCATAGCGGTTGGTTTACTCGTTGTGGTAGGTGCAGCTATGGTTCAACTTGGGGTTGTGGCGCTTACTACTTCAGATGCATCCCGTGTTCGTTCAATTGCACTTCAACTTGCCGATGAATCCATTGAGATCGCACGTAGTGTGCGCGACAATGATTCAGCTAGTTTTTTTGCGCTTACATCTTTAGCGTTGGGACAAAAGTATTTTGCACTGCCCAAGGGTTCAACTACGTTTACCCCAGTTTTAGCGTCTCGTTGTGATCCAACGTCTACACCCCCCAAGGTACATGCTGACTGTACATTAAGTGGTATTGCCGTGGGTAGCGGAACGCAAGATTTTTACCGAATCATCTCATTAAACCCGATTTCCGATGATCGTTTTGAGCTCACGGCGTACGTTTTGTGGAATAATAAAGGTGAGCTCTCACATGTTTCAACAGGTACTATCCTTACTCGGTGGAAGTAAAAAGACATCATGAGAAATTTTTTCAAGAGATACTCGCATACATCAGGATTTACGTTGATCGAGCTTTTGATTACCGTTGGTGTTCTTGCCATTGTGAGTGGTCTTTCCGTAACAATTTTTGTTACGATTAGTGCTTCGTATGACAAGGCCGATATTATTGCGCGACTGAGTAGTGATGGAAATCGCATCATGGATCAAATCACCCGCTCAATTCGGAACTCACAAGATGCACGTGTGATTGGAGGTACAGAGCTTGTGCTTTCCTACGATAAAAGTCTACAAAATCTTGAGTATGCAAACAATGGTAACTGTACGCAGGTACGCTATTATCTAAGCGGTACTTCAGTTTTTAAACAAACACCGACTACCGGTAACTGTGCTACTGGTACATCTTGTTCTTGTCAGGACGCGGCACCTTCGTGTGCTTCGGCTTCTTCTTGCCCATTAAATAGCAACAACGTATCAATTGAAAGTCTTACGGTAAGTTCTGTTGACGGAGGATTAAATCCCGATTTGGTAACCGTTTCGTTTACGCTTACTCAGGACGCATCACTTGCAAGTCCAGACGCAGAACAACAGAGTAGGCTCGATTTTACTCGCACTGTTTCCACGCGAGGGTATTAGTAATGTTGTAGTTGCATTTTGGTCGTAGTCAAACTATAGTGAATATGATGAAACATATGAATTCTTCCGGTCAGGCAGTTGTGGTTATTCTTCTTGTAGCAGTTGTTGTTTCTACGATTGCGTTTTCAATTGCAGGAAGTTCGCTTAAAAATATTGAACAAACGGCAACGACAGAAGAAACAAACCGTGCGTTTTCGGCTGCAGAAGCAGGGATTGAAGAAGCACTGTACAATCTCGACCAAACGGGAACGATCGGAACTTCTCTTAATAATACTCCCCTTCAAAGTGGTGCGCTCATAAAAGATGTGTCTGCGCAGGATCAACATTCGCTTGTTCTGGATCGGTTAGAGCAAGATGATGTTGCCCAAGTGACGCTTGATGGAACCGTTTCCCAGGTTCGTCTTATGTGGGATCCATCCGCGGCCATGGTTATTTCAATTATTGATTCAAATTATAACGTCACGAGATATTCATCAAAATGTAACTCCGCGTTGTCGGCACCATTTTCAACCGTTGCTACCGTGAGTGGCAAGTGCCAACAAGATGTTGATGTTACGAGTACGGATAGGATTATGCGGGTAAGGCCAATGTATGCAGATACCAGCATCTCGGTTTCTTCAAATACTGCTGGTCATGAGTTACCCGTTCAGTCAACCATTGTTACTTCAACAGGAAAATCTGGAGAAACTGAACGAACAGTTCAGGTTGAACGAACCGTACCTGTTGCCCCTGCATTTTTTGACTATGTGCTTTTCTCAGCGTCGGGTTCACTTGCCAAGTAGTTATATGTCTGTTTGCATTGCATAACTAAACATTACATAACTTAAACATTCGATGTTTAGTTTATTTATACAACAACGTTTCACGGCTTTTCGGGACAGAAAAATACAAACCAGTACGAGAGACCAAATAAAGATGTAATCAAGACGTCAGATTTAGAGTCTTGACAGTGCGCGAATATATATCTTAATATATGCAAGTGAGAGTGCTTGCACGTTAACAGATCAAAAATCAACTCATTAGTTGACACACGAAGACGTATATACTAAGATATTTACATGCGAAAGGCATTAATACTTTTTGGAATTGTAACCTTGGTAATTGCGGGTTATTTTTTATTTCCTACGATTAAGGATGTAGTGATAAATACTCCCACCCCAACGCCAGATCCATATGCTGGTTGGAATACGTATACAAACGAAGAGTATGGGTTTAGTTTTATGTATCCTGAAAACTGGTCAATAACGAGCGAAGAATCAGTCAACGGACTTTACAAAACATCCATTTCTCTTGAAAGTTCGTATGAAACACTTGATGACCACCCAACAATTATTGGGGGATACCTTGAAACAATTTCATTTTATAGTAATGAAAACCCAACACTCTCCTCGAAAGAGGTTGAGGATGCAATTAGTGAGATAATTGAATTTGGAAACAATCGATCAAACATGGAACAAGGAGTATTCGATGAAATAAGTATTGCTGGTACAACAGGAATTAAGGCGCGTTCAATTGGACTCGAGCTTGAAAAATACATAGAAATCTATGTACCTCATGTAAGCAAAGGTTATGTTCTAGAAGTTTATTACCCAAGCAACGAACTAACCACTCGAGAAGGTAGCACTATTGCTGATATGCTTAAGACCTTAAGAATCTACTAGGGTATTACAAACTCTGGTAGTTAAACAACTCTCATCTTTGTGCAAAATGCACAATATCTTTCTAGGAGGCATTGCTATGAAAGCCAGGATTTTACGTCTCACCGTGTTTGTAACTATATTCTGTATAACCGTGATAGGAAACAGTATCGTTTTTAACAAACAACCTGTATTTGCAGAGAATGAGCAACCATCTATCATTTTTCCTTTCAGAACAGGAGAGGTTTGGCAGGTGCACCAGGGTTACAATAATAATAGCCACATTGGAGCATA